>DASUJH010000060.1 GCA_036279355.1 Gemmatimonadales bacterium | reverse complement strand
CTACGGATACAACCGATAAATCTGCCGCGGAAACGCGATCGCCTCGCGAATGTGGGGGATGCCGCAGATCCACGCCACCGTGCGCTCGATGCCGAGCCCGAACCCGGCATGCACAAAGGTGCCGTACTTCCGCAGGTCGAGATACCACGCGTAGGCCCTGGGATCGAGCCCCTGCTCCACGATGCGCGCGAGCAGCTTGTCGTAATCGTCCTCGCGCTGCGAGCCGCCGATGATCTCGCCGTAGCCTTCCGGCGCGAGGCAGTCGTTGTTGAGCACCGTTCGCGGATCGTCGGGGTTCTCCTTCATGTAGAAGGCCTTCACCTGCTTGGGATAGTTGTAAACGAAGACCGGTCGCTCGAACTGCGCGGCGAGCAGGGTTTCGTCGTCGGCGCCGAGGTCGTGGCCCCACGCGACATCGCTGCCGAGCGCGTTGAGCTTGGCGACGGCGTCGGTGTAGGCGATGCGGGCGAAGGGCGCCCGCACCGTTTCGAGCATGGTCGTGTCACGCTCCAGCTCTTTCAGCTCGGCCACGCGCCGCTCGAGCGCGCGCGCCACCAGGTAGCTCACGAACTCTTCCTGCAGTCGCATGTTCGCGGCCGAGTCATTGAACGCGACCTCCGGCTCGACCATCCAGAACTCGGTGAGGTGTCGCCGCGTCTTCGATTTCTCGGCGCGAAAGGTGGGCCCGAAGCAGTACACCCGTCCGAGCGCCGCGGCTGCGGCCTCGACGTAGAGCTGCCCCGTCTGCGCCAGGTACGCCTTGCCCAGGTCGAAGTATTCGGTGGCGAAGAGATTGCCCGCCTCCTCCCCGATGGCACCGGTGAGGATCGGCGTGTCGACCAGGGTGAAGCCGCGCGCGTCGAAGAAGTCCCGGATCCCCTGCACCACCTCGTGCCGCACCCGCGCGATGGCCACCTGACGGCGGCTCCGGAGCCAGAGGTGACGGTGCTCGAAGAGAAATTGGGTGCCGTGTTCCTTGGGGCTGATCGGAAATTCCGGCGAGGTGCCGAGCACCGCGAGATCGCTGACGCCGAGCTCGAACCCGCCGGGCGAGCGCGGCTCCGCGCGGACCGTCCCGGTCATCGCAACGCTCGTCTCCTGCGTGAGCGCGCCAAAGGTCTCCCACACGCGCTCCGGCACATCCTTCTTTGCGACGACTCCCTGCACGTGCCCCGACCCGTCGCGCACGACGGCAAACGCGATCTTCCCGCTCGAGCGCGTGGTGGCGATCCACCCCTGAACGGTGACGGTCTCTCCGACATGACGAGAGAGCTCGCTGATGAGGACCTGCGGCATCGGCGCGTGACTCGCGGCTTGGGTGTTCGACACGGAGCGTGGAGACTAAGGGCCGCTTCGCACCTCGTCAACAAAGCCGGACGCGTCAGTGAGCGGTAGCCAGCGTTATGATCTCACCCGAACGAGCGAACTGCAGCGGCCGGTAGGGGCAGCTCCCCGGGGCCGCGCCCGCCCCACACGGAGCCCGTAGAGGGCGCCCGCCCCACACCGGAGCCCAGAGCTACCCGACGCGAAAGAGCTCAGTGGCCCGCGGATACCGCGCCACCGCCCGCTCCCGCACCCCGCGATGCTCCGCCCGCTGCAGCGCAGGATCGCGCGCAATCATCTCCGCCGCCAGCTCGCGCGCCCGCCCCAGCAGATCCTCATCTGCCGGCAGGCGCGCATGCCGCACCACGAGATCACCCGACTGCCGCGCCCCGATCAGCTCCCCCATCCCCCGCTCCGCCAGATCCAGCTCCGCAATCCTGAACCCGTCGTTCGTCGCCGCGAACGCCTCCAGCCGCTCAGGCACGCGATCATCCACCAGCAGAATGCAGTAGCTCGCGTCCACCCCGCGCCCGATCCGCCCCCGAAGCTGGTGCAGTTGCGCGAGCCCGAAGCGCTCGGGATGCTCGACCAGCATGATGGTGGCGTTGGGCACGTCGATCCCGACCTCGATCACCGTGGTCGCCACCAGCACGTGCAGCTCGCCCGCGCGGAAGCGGCGCATGATGCCGTCGCGCTCGTCCCCCTTCTGCCGCCCATGCACCAGCCCCACCGCGAGCGCCGGCCACCGCGCCGCGAGCGCCTCGGCCATCGTGGTGGCCGCGCGCAAGTCCGCCCGCTCCGATTCCTCGATCACCGGCAGCACCACGTACGCCTGTCGCCCCTCCGCCGCGGCGCGCTCCACGAAGGCGTACACCCGCTCCCGCTCGGCCGCGCTCCGGATGGCGGTGCGCACGGTGCCGCGTCCGGGCGGGCGCTCGCGCAGGGTGGAGACGTCCAGGTCGCCGTAGAGGGTGAGCGCGAGCGAGCGCGGAATGGGCGTCGCGGTGAGGAGGAGCACGTCGGGCGCCGCTCCCTTCGCGATGAGCGCCCCCCGCTGCTCCACGCCGAACCGGTGCTGCTCGTCGATCACCGCGAGGCCGAGCCGATGGAAGCGCGTGGTCCCCTCGAGCAACGCATGGGTGCCGACCACCAGCCGCGCGGCACCGCTCGCCAGTCGCTCGCGCACCGCGCTCTTCTCGCCCGCCGGGAGCCGGCCGACGAGCAGTTCGGGGCGGATGCCGAGCGGCTCGAGCAGCGCGGCGAGTGTGGCCACGTGCTGCTCGGCCAGAAGCTCGGTGGGCGCCATGAGCGCTGCCTGGTATTCGTTCTCCAGCGCGAGCAGCATGGCGAAGAGCGCCACCACCGTCTTGCCGGTCCCTACGTCGCCCATGAGCAGGCGATGCATGCGGTCGGCCGCGGTCATGTCGGCGGTGATCTCGTGCAGCGCGCGCTGCTGGTCCCGGGTGAGAGACCACGGGAGATGCTGGCGAAGCGCGGTCGTGAGCTCGCGCTTCACCTCGAACGCAACGCCGCTCCGCCGCCGCTTGGCGAGATGCCGCGCGCGCACCAGCATGAGCTGCAGGTCGAGCAGCTCGTCGAACGCCAGCCGGCGGCGCCCCGCCTCCGCGTCGGCCAGCGAGCGGGGCCGGTGGACGGCCCGGAGCGCGTCGCCGAGTGTGGGGAGCGCGAGGCTCTTCCGAAGCGGCTCGGGCAGCACGTCGCGCGAGGCCGCCACGAGCGCATCGAGGTGCCGCTCGACGAGCCCGCGGATCACCTTGTGGCTCAGGCCTTCGGTGGCGGGATACACCGGGAGCACCGTGCCGGCGGCGAGCGCGTCGGGTTGGCCCTCGCCATCACCCAGGATCAGATATTCGCGCGGGGCCATCTGTCGCCCATGGTAAAACCGCATCGGCCCCGACACGAGCAGCGTCTGTCCGACCGCGATGCTGCGGTCGAGAAACGCCTGTCCCGGCCAGACGCACTCGAGCAGCCCGCTGTCGTCGCGCAGCACGGCGTGAAAGATCCTGAGCCCGCGGCGCGTGGGCACGACGCCCTTCGCCACCACTCTGCCCATGCACGCGACGTCGCTCCCCACTTCCGCGCGCGCGAGCGGGGTCACGGTCGATGCGTCGACGTAGCGGTGCGGGAGGTGCCAGAGGAGATCGCGCGCGGTACGGATGCCAAGCCGGGCGAGCGCCTCCGCCCGCCGCTCGCCGATGCCCTTGAGAAATGTGACCGGCGTGTCGAGGCGGAGCGGGCTCACCTGCGGGTCACGTGCCGCCCACGAGATTGGCGGCAAAGCGCTCGGCGTCGAACGGTTCGAGGTCGTCCACCCCCTCGCCCAGGCCCACGAAGCGAATGGGAAGCGCCAGCTCGCGCCGGAGCGCCACCACAGCGCCGCCCTTGGCGCTCCCGTCGAGCTTGGTGACGACGATCCCGGTGGGGCTCACCGCCTCATTGAAGAGGCGGCCCTGCTGGATCGCGTTCTGGCCAACGGTGCCGTCCAGCACGAGCAGCGTCTCGTGCGGCGCGCCGGGCACCTTGCGCGCCACGACGCGGCTCAGCTTACGCAGCTCCTCCATGAGCCCTTCCTGCGTGTGCAGCCGGCCGGCGGTGTCGACCACGACGGTATCGGCGCCGCGCGAGCGGGCCGCGTCGAGCGCATCGAAAGCGACCGCCGCGGGATCGCCCCCGGGCGCGCCCGCCACGCACGGCACACCGATGCGATCGGCCCAGATCTGCAACTGTGCGATGGCGCCGGCGCGGTAGGTGTCGGCCGCGGCGAGGAGGACCCGCCGGCCCTGGCGCTTGAGCCGGTACGCCAGCTTGGCGGCCGTCGTGGTCTTGCCGGTACCGTTGACGCCGACGATGAGCACGACGGTTGGGCCGCCGCCGTTCCCGTCCGACTGTGCCTGCGCGATGGCGCCAGGGTCGCCCGCGGCACCGAGCATCTCGGTCAGGCGGACGCGCAGGGTGTTGCGGAGATCGGCCTCGGTCTTGAGCCGCCCCTTGCGGACCTCGTCCTCCAGCGCCTCGGTGAGCTCGACCGTGGCGGGTACGCCGAAGTCGGCCTCGATGAGAATCCGCTCCATGGTCTCGATGTCAGCCGCGTTGAGCCCGCGGATGACGGCGTTCACATCGCTGAACGCGAGCCGCTTGAGCCGCTTCCAGAGTCCCTGCTTCTGCTCGCCAAGCCGGCCTTCGGCCACGCTGCGTCTCCCGGTGATCGTTCCCCGAAAATCTAGCGGGGCCGCGGCGCTTGCCGCGCGTCCCGGGCTCGCGCTAAGTTGCCCGCACCGAACGGCCGACCCGCCGCCGCACGCGCGCCGGATCGGCCGTCCGTCAGATCGCCACCATCAACGCGAGCCTCGCATGGACGCTGCCGGTTCCGACGCTTCGCCCGACCCCGCGCCTCCCGCGCCGCCCTCCACCCCGACGAACGGCGCCGAGATGCTTCCGCGGCGCCGCTTTTTCTCCCGGCTCTCGACCGCGGTTTCGGCCGCGGCCGCGGTGATCGTCGGCGTGCCTTTCATCGGCTTTCTCGTGGCGCCGCTCGTGCGCCGGGTGCCGAGGGAGTGGCGCGCGGTCGGTCCGGTGGACCGGTTCGCCGTCGGAGAGACCGTGTCCGTAACCTTCCAGGACGCGTCGCCGCTCCCCTGGTCGGGGGTCACGGCGCGCACCGCGGCATGGCTCCGGCGCACCGAAGACGGTGGCTTCACCGCGTTTTCCGTCAACTGCACCCACCTCGGCTGCCCGGTCCAATGGATCGCCGACGCGCGGCTCTTCCTCTGTCCGTGCCACGGCGGCGTGTACAACGCCGACGGCACCGTGGCCGCCGGTCCGCCTCCCCGCCCCCTGGGTGAATACCCGGTGCGCGTGCGGAGCGGGCGGGTGGAGATCCTCACGAGCCCGATACCGTTCGCGTGAGGCCGGCACGATGAGTCGGCTCCTTGCGTGGCTCGACGATCGCACCGGCCTGGTCACCTGGACCCGGCACGCGCTCGAGCATCCGGTGCCGCCGCGCACCGGCTGGTGGTACGTCTTCGGGAGCGCCACGCTCATCGCATTCCTGCTCCAGGTGGTCACCGGTATCGCGCTCGCCACCGCGTACGTCCCCGCCAGCGGGCAGGCGTACGAAAGCCTCCGCTTCATCAGCGAGCAGGCGCTGATGGGGCGCTTCCTGCGCGGCATGCATTACTTCGGCGCGTCGGCCATGATGCTGCTCATCGGCATCCACGTGGCCCGCACCTACCTGATGGCGGCGTACAAGTATCCCCGCGAGCTCAACTGGCTCTCGGGCGCGGTGCTCCTGCTGCTCACGATCGCGCTGGCGTTCACCGGCCAGTTGCTGCGCTGGGACCAGACCGCGGTCTGGTCGGTGATCGTGGCCGCGGCGCAGGCGGGCAAGGTGCCCGTGATCGGCACCGACCTCGCGCGCTTCGTCCTCGCGGGCGACACCGTGGGCGGCGCCACGTTGAGCCGCTTCTTTGCCTTTCACGTCTTCTTCATCCCGGCGCTCGTCTTCCTGCTCATCGGGCTGCACCTGCTCCTGGTGCTCCGGCACGGCATCTCGGAGCGGCCGCGCCTCGGCCAGCCCGTCGAGGAGGCCACCTACCGCGCGCGCTACGACGCGATGCTCCGCAGCGAGGGCGTGCCGTTCTGGCCCGACGCAGCGTGGCGCGACGCCGTGTTTGGCGCGGCGGTGGTCGCGGTCATCGCGATCCTCGCCGTGATCGTGGGCCCGCCGGAGCTCGGCCGGCCGCCCGACCCGAGCATCTTGCAGGCCTATCCACGGCCCGACTGGTATTTCCTCTGGTACTTCGCGGTGCTCGCGCTCACGCCCACGAGCCTCGAGACGTTCATCATCGTGGTGGCGCCCCTCGTGTTCGGCGCGATCCTGCTGCTGGTGCCACTCTCCAACACCGGCGAGCGCAGCGTGCGGCGCCGGCCATGGGCACCGCTGCTCGTGATCGCGATTGTGACGGTGATCGTGAGCTTCTGGATCGCCGGCGCGCAGGCCAAATGGTCGCCGGATTTCGCGGCCACGCCGCTGCCGGCCGAGGTGGTGCACGACACGTCGGCGGCGGTGGTGGAAGGCGCGCGGCTCTTTCACTCGAAGGGCTGCGAGTTTTGTCACCAGATTGCCGGCCACGGGGGAGAGCGCGGGCCCGACCTCTCGAACGTCGCGAGCCGGCTCACGTCGCAGGGCATCGCCCTGCAGATCACGAACGGCGGGCCGAACATGCCGGCGTACGCGCGGAGCCTGACACCAGACGAAGTGCAGGCGCTGGTGGCGTTTCTGTCGACGCGGAAGTAGCGGTCGCTAGCGGCCGACGACGAGCAACTCGAACGTCCCCGGCACCACGCTGGGTCGGGGATGCGGGTGCTCGGGCGTCGGGGCCGGCGGCGGCCCAAATGCCGCCGTGACGAGATAAACCCGGTGGGTGCGCGGATCGAGCGCCATGGTGCGCGCGCCGCGCGCGGTGGTCACGGTCTGCGCCACGCGGGGGTGCGGGCCCCGCGCGTCGACGACGGTGAGCGTGCCGTCGCCGTTGGAGCTGAAGGCGAGCCCGGTGGCCGCGTCGAAGGCGTTGGCGTCGACGTGCGCACCGATCGGCACCGTGTCGAGCACGCGGCCCTGGTCCGCATCGGTCACCGCCATCAGTTGATTGGCGCAGCCGCTGAACAGCCGGCGCCGCGCCGTGTCGATCGCAAGCCCGCTCGGCTCCTCGCAGGGCGCCAGGGACCACGGCGCGGCCGCCGCGAGCGTGCGCGCGTCGAACGACGTGAGCTCGCTCCGGTCTTCCAGATTTACGTACACGCGGCCGCGGCCGTCCGCCACCGCGAACTCCGGCCGGCCGCCGAGGGCGATCGTTCCGACCACGGCGCCGGTCGCGGCGTCGATGGCCGTCGCGTTGTCGCTGCCGCCGTTCATGGTGAAGACCCGGCGCGTCACCGGCTCGTAGACGATCGCGTCCGGATTGCGGCCGGTCACGCGGACGCGACTCAGCACACGGAGGGTGCGCAGGTTGAAGATGGTGACGGTGGAATCCGCGCCGTCGCTGATGAATCCTCGACCGAGCGCCTGCGCGAGCGCCGTGCCGTGCACGCCCGGCGTATCCGGGATCCGGCCGATGACCGTACCGCGGTCCGCGTCCACGACGAGCACCTGCGTGGCGTGTGCGATGAAGAGCCGGCGCCGCACGGGGTCCATCGTGACGTAGTCCCACCATCCCTCGCCGCCCAGCACGACCCGACGCAGCAGGTGGTACGGCGGCCGCGGATGACTTGGCGCCGGTGCCGCGCCGGAGAGGATTGCGAGTGCCGCGCCCAGGCCGGCGATCGCGCGCATCGGGTTCTCCCGTTGGAAGGTTTGACCGCCCTACCTGAGCCCCATCCGCCGCCGCGCGAGCCACTCGCCCGCCAGGCCCACGATACAGAGCGCAAAGAGCCACGGCCAGTCCCGTGCGGAACGGCGGGAGGCTTCCGCGAGTCGCCGTGCACCATGCGGTGTGAGCGTCACGGCGCCGGGCAAGAGCTCGGCGGAATACGCCTCCACGGCCGCCATGCCGCTGCCGCCGGCCGCGAGCTGGTAGCGGTATTCGCCCACCGGAAGCCGGACGGAGGCGTGGCCGAAGCCATCGAAGCGCAGCGTATCGGCGCGCGGCGTGGCGCGCGGGAGCGTGGCGCGCACCGGCTCGCCCGGCGACGCGCGATCGTTGGTCCACGTGATCGCCGTCGGCTGCGGCGCGCCGGCGCCGGTCCACTCGAAGACCATGGGACGGCCGTTCGCCACCACCGCGCGCACCGGCCGCGCCACGCCGCGCGCGCTGTCGGCGCCCGCGAGGAGCCAGCTCACCGTGGCCGAAACCCACGCGCGATAACTCTCTTCACTCGACCCGCCGCGAAATGCCCAGCGCCAGAGCCCATCGGCGCGCACGTCGACTTCGCGGATGCGCCCGGCCGATCGGCCGAATACCGCCGGCACGCGCGGGCCCCTGCGTCCCATCTGTCCGGTGAGCGCCACCCAGTCCGGATCGGGCGAACGCGCGGGCGCGATCTGAATTGCCGGCGGAAATGAATCGAGCGGCACACCCGCGAATGCGTCGGCCAGCGGCGATGCGGCAGACGCCGCGAGATACCAGTCGCCCGGTACCGGCGGGGTGCCGGTCTCACCGCTCGGCCAGCGCCAGATGCCTCGCGCGCGGCTTCCCGCCGCGAACGCACCGACGCCGCCCTTGAGAATCAGGAGATCGGCTCCGCGTGCGGCGCGGCGCACCGCGTCCTCGGCCGCCGGGGCGAGCGATTCCATCGCGCGCCAGCGGTTCCGCTCCAGCCGCTCGAACCCGCGCAGCGGCAGTTGCGCCACGTCCTTGAGCGCGCGATACAGAAAGCGGGTGTCCCAGTCCGCGGATCCGGCAAGGAGCACGATGCCCGGCGTGGCGACGACGGTGACGAGATGAAGACGACTGTCGGTGCGGGGCTCGGCATCGCGGTGGCCGGCAAGTGCGACGCGGAGCAGATGATCGCCGGGCGCGAGCGCCGCGGTGCCGACGCGAAGCTCCACCCGCGCCTCCCGCGCGGCGCCGAGCGGCACCGTGCGCCGCGCGAGGCGGGCGTCACCCGCGTGCACCGCCACCGTGACGCTCTCCGGCACCGCATCGCCGCTCCCGCGCACCTCCGCCTCGAGCGTGAGCGAGTCGCCGCGGGTGACGCGCGCCGGGCCGGTAAGTGCGGTGATGGCGACGTCGGAGGCGGGCGCGCGCGGAAAGAGTCGGATGGCCGCACCGGCCAGGAGGTCCGGCGGAAGCTCGGCCGCATCGCCGATCTCGCCGTCGGAGACCACGACGACCGGCCGGCCCGCCGCCGCCGCCGCGGTGAGCGCCGGCCCGAGCAGCGAGCGGCCGCGGTTCGGCAACGTATCGCCCGCGCTGCCCTGCCCTCGCTCGTCGCCGAAGAGCCGCACGTCGCCCCAGCGCGCGGCGGAATCGTGCGCCTCGCGCCAGCGGCCGCCGGGCGCCGTGAGGCTGAGCGAGCCGTCGAGCAGCACGAGCGGGCGGCGTATTGGGGCCGCCACCGGACAGCCCACGTTGAGGAGGAGCAGTCCGAGCGCGCTCCACGCAATTGCGCGGCACGCAAGCGGCACGACGGCGCGGCGGCCCAGACGCTCGAGCCAGAGATAGGTGAACGCCGCCAACCCCACGGCGAGTACCACGACGAGTGCTATCACGCGCTGACGGCCGCGACCGCCTCCGCGACGGTGAACCGCCCCTCGTAAATCGCCCGCCCGACGATGGCGCCGGCGAGTCCGGCGTCGCGCACCGCGCGGAGATCGGCGAGCGTGGCGACGCCGCCGCTCGCGATCACGTCGGCGCCGAGGTGCCGGAGCGCCGCGGCGCCGGCCACGTCGGGCCCGGCGAGCATGCCGTCGCGCGCGATCTCGGTGTAGACGATGGTACGAACACCCTGGGCGACCACGCGCGCCGCGAGCGTCTCCACCCGCTCACCGGACGATTCGCGCCAGCCGCGCACGGCGGCGGCGCCGGCGCGCGCGTCGAGCCCCACGGCAATGCGCTCCGCGCCCGCGCGCGCGAGCGCCGCCGCCACGAACGCCGGATCACCCACCGCGGCGGTGCCCACGACGATACGCCCGGCGCCCAACGCAAGCGCCGCATCGACCAACTCGAGCGTCCGGAATCCGCCGCCCCACTGCACCCGCACCCGGCCGCACACGGCGCGCACCACGCGCGCGATGGCCGCGGTGTTGTCGCCCTCGCCGAAGGCGCGGTCGAGATCCACGATGTGAATCCAGCGCGCGCCCTCGGCGACGAACCGCTCGGCTACGGCCAGCGGATCCGGCTCGTACACGGTCTCGCGCGCCGCCTCCCCCTGGCTCAGGCGGACCACGCATCCCTTCCGAACGTCGATTGCGGGGTAGAGGTCCACCGGCCTAGTTCGTGAGGCCTGCCGTCGTGTGCTCGTGGGTGGCTCCGGCGATCGCGGGCGGTGGCGCCGGCTCGGGTCCAGCGGGGTGGAGGAGAAGCGTGAGGCGGTCGCGCACGGCGAAGAACGCGTCGCGATCGGCTTTGGGCACCGGTGCGCCCGAGCCCAGATCCACTCGGCGCGAGTCGCGCGCGACGCCGTTCACCCGGAACTCGTAGTGCAGGTGCGGCCCCGTGGCGAGCCCGGTGGCGCCGACATACCCGATGACTTGCCCCTGCGTCACGTGCGCGCCGCGGTGGATGCCGCGCGCGAAGCCTTGCAGGTGGCCGTAACGCGTCGTGATGTCGTTCCGGTGCTTGAGCTCGACGAGATTGCCGTAGCCCCCCGCGCGCCCGGCGCGCAGCACCGTGCCGTCTCCCGCGGCCATCACCGGCGTGCCGCGCGCGGCCGCGTAATCGGTGCCCTCGTGCCGCCGCCATCGGCCGAGGATCGGATGATACCGCGCCCGCGAGAACGCGGACGAAATCCGGCGGAACTGGACCGGCGCGCGCAGGAAGGCGCGCCGGAGCGAACGGCCGTCGGAGTCGTAGAGCGTGTTGGTGGGGTCGAAGCGGAATGCGGTGAGGCTCTTGCCGGCTACGCTGAGCTCGCTCGCGAGGATCCGTCCGAAGCGCACCTCGCCCTCCGGAGAGACCAGCCGCTCGAACACCACGTTGAACGTGTCGCCCGGCTGCACGTCGCGGGTAAAGTCCACCTCCCACGCGAACACGTCCGCCAGGTCCCAGGCGAGTCGCACGCGCTCTGGGCCCGCGAGCACGCTGTCCCGCACCTGTCCGTCGAGCGCCTCGTAGAGCGAGTTGTCGATGCCCCCCCGCACATCCATGGTATCGGAGTGCCAGACAATTTCCCGGGCATTGACCTCCCAGCCGACGGACGAGCGCTGGAAGGTGACGACCTGCTCCGGCGAGCTGCGGAGGCGAATGCGGGTGGGCGGTGCACTTGCGTCCGGGCCGTGGAAGCTCAGCACGAGCCCTGGTCGCAACCGCCGCGGGTCGATGCCGGCGTCCCGTCCGCGGTGCGCGAAATCGAGATCGGTGATGTTGTGGCGCGCGAGGACGTCGGAAATGGTTTCGCCGCGGTGCAAGGTATCGAGGGTCTCGACGGCGGGCGGGCGCCGCGGGGGCGCCTCCGGTCCGTCGACGCCAGCCGGCACCGCTTCGAGCCCGCCCGGCGCCTCGACGTTGAGCCGGCGCCACGGCCAGTGCCCGCTCAGCGCCGCGGCCGCGGCACCGCCCAGGATGAGCGCGGCGAGGGCGATGCGCGACAGCCGCATCAGTCCATCTGCCGCCGGATGAACGTCGGGATTTCCATCTCCGGCACGTCGGCGCCGGGAGGCGGCGCGACCTTGGTCTGGACCCGGGGCGCCTGCACCACCGGCCCGGCGCGCTTGGGCGTGAACGGAAGTACGCTCGCGGCCCCGGCGCCGCGGGCCCCGGGCTGACCGCCGGTGGACGCGGCGGCCGGCTGGTCGCTCGTGACCGCGCGGTCGAAGCCGGTCGCGATGACGGTGACCCGCACTTCTCCCTGCATCGCGGGGTCGCTGCCGGCGCCGAAGATGATCTCCGCGTCGTCGCCTACCGCGTCATGGATGATGTCGTTGATCTGCGTGGTCTCGCCCAGCGTAAGGTCGTCGCCGCCGATGATGTTGATGAGAACGCCCGTGGCGCCGGCGATCGAGATGTTGTCGAGCAGCGGGCTCGAGATCGCCTGCTGCGCCGCCTCGAGCGCCCGGTTTTCTCCCCGGCCGATCCCCGTGCCCATGAGCGCGGCGCCGCCGTTCTGCATGATGGTGCGGACGTCGGCGAAGTCGACGTTGATGATGCCCGTACTGGTGATGAGACTCGAGATGCCCTGGGTGGCATGGAGCAGCACTTCGTCGGCCTTCTTGAGCGCGTCCTGGAATGGAATGCCTTTGCCCACCACGGCGAGCAGCCGCTCGTTGGGCACGACGATCATCGTGTCCACGTTCTTCCGCATCTCGTTGATGCCCGTCTCGGCCTGCCGCATCCGGCGCCGGCCCTCGAACAGGAATGGCTTGGTGACGATGCCGACCGTGAGGGCCCCTGTGTCGCGCGCGAGCTGGGCCACGATAGGCGCCGCCCCGGTGCCGGTGCCGCCGCCCATGCCGCAGGTCACGAAGACCATGTCGGCGCCCTGCACCACCCCGGCGACCTCGTCCTTGTTCTCTTCGATGGCCTGCCGGCCGATTTCGGGCCGGGCGCCCGCTCCGAGTCCGCGGGTGAGCTTGCGACCGATCTGGATCTTGATGTCCGATTTCGAGAGCCGGAGAGCCTGGTTGTCGGTGTTCACCGAGATGAACTCGACCCCGCCCAACTGCTCGTCGATCATCCGGTTGACGGCGTTGCCGCCGCCGCCGCCCACGCCGATGACCTTCATCTTGGCGTTCTGGGGGGCGCCGCTCTCTTCCAGCTCAAAGATCATGGTGTGTGTCCTCGGTCCGACTCAGAAGAAGTCCTGGAGCCACCGTTTCACCGGAGCCAACCATTTCTCGACTGCTGGCGAGCGCTGCGCGCCCGAGGAGAACCCGCTCCCAAGCGCCACCTGCCGCGCCCCGTAGAGCACGAGCCCGGCCGGCACGGCCATGCGGGGCGACTCGACGCTGTCGGCGAGGCCCCGGAGCCGCTGGCCGGGCACCCCGCACCGGGCTGGCATCGCGAAGACCTCCCGCGCCAGCTCCACGATCCCGGGGGTGACCGCGCCGCCCCCGGTCAAGATAACTCCGGCGGGAAGACGCTGATGATAGCCTGCGCGCGTCATTTCGTCGAGCGCGTACTCCAGGATTTCCTGAAACCGCATATGCATGATGTGGCCGAGCACCCGGCGGTCCGCCGAGCGGGTGCCCTGGGCCGGCGTCGTGGGCAACTGGAGCATCTCGCCCTCGGTCACGAGCGGCTCGTAGGCCGCGCCGAACCGCTCCCGAAGCCGCTCCGCGTCCTGTTGCGTCACCTGGAGCCCGTGGATGATGTCGCCCGTCACATGCCCGCCGGCGCAGAGGAGCGACGCGGTGTGCCGGATCTTGCCGCTCTGGAAGATCGACACGTTGGTCGAGCCGCCGCCCAGCTCGACCAGCGCGCAGCCCAGCTCGACTTCATCCGGCGTGAGCACGGCGAGCGAGGCCGCGAGCGGCTCGAGGACGAACTCCCCGACCTGGTAGCCCGCGCGCTCGACGCACTTTCGCAGGTTCTGCATGACGCTCGCGAGGACGGTGACCAGATAGACCTCGGCCTCGAGCCGCGAGCCGGTCATCCCGATCGGCTCGTCGATACCGCCCTGCTGGTCGATCAGGTACTCCTGCGGAATGGCGTGCAGCAGCTCATGATCTCTGGCGAAGGAGGTGTTGCTCGCCATGTCGTTCACCCGGGCGACGTCGCCGGTGCGGATCTCGTCGCCGGTGACCGACACCATGCCGCGCGAGCTGCGCCCGGCCACGTGCTCGCCGGCGATGCCGCAGTAGACGGTGCCGACCTCGACGCCCGCCATGCGCTGGGCGTCGCGCATCGCCTTCTCGATGGCGCGGCTCGTCTCCTCGACGTCGCGCACCACGCCGCGGCGCACCCCGTTGGTGCGCTCGACGCCGAGCCCCAGGATCTTGGCCCCGGCCTCACGCCCGTCGCCCACGACTTCGGCGACGATGCCCACGACTTTGGTCGAGCCGAGATCGAGCCCGGCGACGAGGCGCTGAGGTTGCGCGCTCGTCCGTCCGCTCACGCGCCGGCTCCCGCGGTCGTCCCCGAGCTCATCGAGCGCACGATGACCTGGCCGGAGAAGCGTCCGTCCAGCTCCTGATAGCCGCGGTTGCGCCGGGCCAGATCCTGTACGACTGCCGTCACCGCCCGTATGTCCTCCGCCGTTGCGTTACCCCTGAGCCAGAGCCGCCGTCCTCCGAGATCGAGCAGCACGTCGCCCCGTATGTCGGAGGCTGTCGAAATTCGCGCAAAGAGCGCCGGGTCCGCGTCGCGCACCACGTCGAGCACGCCGGCCACCACCGAATCGGCGCGCACGACGACGGGGAGATCGGGCGCCGCGAACGCGGGATCATAGGGGAGCAGCCTGCCCCGCGCATCCAGGGCGGCGAGCCCCTTGGCGCCGCGCGGCGTGAGCGCCACCGGTTCCCGCTCGACAACGGTCACCACCAGCGTGCCCGGCAGCCGGCGCCCGACATCGGCGCGCTCCACGCCCGGAACCGAGAATACTCTGCGCGCCAGGACGTCGCGATCGTCGAAGACCGTGGCCCGCGGCCCGAGCCGGAGCGCCGCCGCGACCGCTTCCGGCGCGAGATAGCGCGCGCCGTTTACTTCGATGCGCCGAACGCGAAAGAAATCGAACCGCCTGAGCACCACGGGCCCACCGAACCACACGAGCAGGCCGAGTGCCAATGCACCCGCGAGCCCGGCCACCACCGTCAGGCGGCTTGCAACCACCGCACCAGCTCGGGCCCGACCCGCGTGATGTCGCCGGCGCCGAGAATGAGCACCACGTCGCCCGGGCGGAGCGCATCGCGAACCACGCGCCCGAGCGTGTCGCGATCGGCTGCGAACTCCACTGCCGCGCCCGCCTTGGCTGCGGCGCGGGCCACGTCCCGTCCGCTCACCCCGGCGATGGGCTGCTCGCGGGCCGCGTAGATCTCGGTCACGATGACGACATCGGCCCGGGCCAACGCCTCGCCCATTGCGGCGCCGTGCTGCGCGGTGCGCGAGTAGAGGTGCGGCTGGAACACGGCGACGAGCCGACGCCCCGGAAAGGCCTGTCGCGCCGCGGCGAGCGTCGCGGCCAGCTCCGAGGGGTGGTGGGCGTAGTCGTCCACCAACGCCACGCCGCCGAACTCGCCCAGCCGCTCGAACCGGCGGCCCACGCCGCGAAATCCGCGCAGCGCATCGAGCGCGGGCTCCGGCTCGGCCCCGGGTGCCATATGCAGCGCCGCTGCGAGCGCACCCACCGCGTTTCTGAGATTGTGCAGGCCCGGCACCGTGAGCTGGAGCGCAAGCGGCGCGCGGTCGGGCATGCGCACGGTGGCTGCCGTACCCTCGGCATTCTGCCGCACGTCGTAGATGCGGATGCCGGCATCCGGCGCGAGACCAAAGCTCACAGCGCGCGTGTTCACGCTGCCGGCGAGCCGGGCTCCCACTTTCCGCGCTCCCGCGTCATCGGCGCCCAGGAACGCCGCCTCCGCGCGCCCGGCGAATTCGGTGAACGCATCCTCGAGGGCGGCCACGCTCCCGTAGCACTCGAGATGATCCGGCTCGACGTTGTTCACGATGGCGACCGTGGGTTCGAGCGCCAGAAACGCCCGATCGTACTCGTCCGCCTCGACCACGAAGAGCGGATCGACCGCCGGCCCGCGGCTGCCGGCGGGTTTGCCCGCAAGCCGCGCGTTGCCGCCCCACGCCGCCACCCTCCCGCCCGCGATGCCGGTGGGCTCCTGCCCCAGCGCGGCGAGCACCTCCGTCGCCATTACCGTCGTGGTGGTCTTGCCGTGGGTACCGCTCACCGCAAGCGTGCGGGCACCCGCCACCAGCTCGGCCAGCGCCACCTTTCGCGGCACCACCGGCACCCCGAGCGCCCGCGCGCGCGCGAGCTCCGGATGATCGCTCGGCACCGCCGCGGTGTGTACCACGGCGCGCGCGCCATCGACGTGCGCGGCCGAGTGCCCCTGCTCCACCGGGACGCCGAGCGCAGCGAGGTCATTCGCGCCGGCCGGATCGGCGTCGCACCCGGTTACCGTGATCCCGCGGTGGCACGCGATCAGCGCCAACGCGCTCATCCCGGCGCCGCCGATGCCAACAAAGTGGACCGGCCGTCGATCCTCGGGATTGAACAGTGCCATGGTGGATGAGCCAATGTAAGAAGCCGCCTCGGATTCTAAAAGGCCGGCCGCGACACCCCTGCCAGCGCCAACAGCCGCCGCGCAATGTCGCGCGAGGCGAAGGGCCGGCCGCGCGCCCGTGCCGCTTCAGCCATTGCGTAGCGCCGCGCCGGAACCTCCAGCAGGCGGCCCACTTCGCCACCCAGCCGCTCCGGGGTCAGGTCCCCCTGCGAAAGCAGCACCGCCGCGCGCGCATCCGCGAGCACCCGCGCGTTCACGGTCTGATGATCCGCCGCCGCCGTGGGGAGCGGAACCAGGATGCTCGGCAGCCCCCAGGCGCACAGCTCGGCCACCGTGATCATGCCGGCGCGGGAGACCACGAGGTCGGCGACCGCGTAGCCGTCGGCCATCGGATCGAGGAAGTCGATCACCTGTACCGTGGGCGGCCGGTGGTAGCGGGCAAACTGCGCGTACGTACGTTCCCCGGTCACCCAGAGCACGCTCGCACCCGCCGCAAGCCCCGCATCGAGCCACCCGGCCACCGCCTGGTTGATGGCGAGCGCACCCTGGCTCCCGCCGGTCACGAGCACGACCGGCCGCGTCGCTGCTGCGTCGAGCCCGAAACGCGTGCGCGCGGCGGCACGCCGCTCCGGCGTCGGCGGCGTGATGGGATTGCCCGTGTCGAGCACGACGGTGCGCTCGCCGGGCGTGAGATGCCCCCGCGCTTCCGGCAGGCCCAGGTAGATCTCGTCCACCCGCCCGGCGAGCCAGCGCGTGGCGATGCCCGGGAACGCGTTCTGCTCCTGCACCGCGCTGGGCACGCCTCGTCGCGCCGCCCACCACACCACCGGTCCGCTCGCGTATCCCCCGGTGCCGAGCACGACCGCGGGCTGCTCCTCGCGAAACAGCGCGCCGAGCCGGCGCACGAGTCGCGCCGCCACGAACGGCCAGCGCGCGTTCTTCCACCAGGTGCGGCGGTAGATCGGCTCCGACGGCAGCAGATGGTAGCGGAAGTCCCGGCTCCGGAGGATGCCCGCCTCGACACCGCGCCGGGCACCCACGAGGACCGGTTCGATGTCGCGATCGAGCTCCCGCAAGGATGCCGCGATCGCGAGCGCCGGCATGAGGTGGCCGCCGGTGCCGCCGCCGGCGATCAGGATTCGACGCGACGATTGCCTCGCGCTCAGGCGGTCAGTCGCTCCGCGCGGCGTGCGCGCTCGTGACCGTGCGACCCGACGGCCGGCCGGCTGCTCCCCTTCCCCGGCGCTCGCCCTGGCGCCGCTCGGCCGTCGTCCGCGCCTCGCTTCGCCGCTCGCCGGTGCGCCGCTCGGTCTTTCCTCGGAGCCGGCCGATGTTGATCAGGATCCCGGTGCCGGCGAGCGAGATCACCTCGCTCGAGCGGCCGTACGACATGAACGGCAAGGTGAGTCCCGTGGTCGGCATCATCCCGAGCGAGACGGCCATGTGCATGAACGCCGTGAGCCCGATCGTACAGGTGAGGCCGACCGCGAGGTACTGCCCGAACGGATCCGATGCCGTTCGCGCGATGCGAAGCCCGAGCCAGACGAAGAGCGCGAAGAGCAGCACAATGAAGAGCACGCCGATGAATCCCCACTCCTCGCCGATCGTGCTGAATAGAAAGTCCGAGTATGCGTACGGCAGGTAGCCCAGCTTCTGGTGCCCTTCGCCGAAGCCCAGGCCGAGCCATTGCCCCGACCCGATGCCGATGAGCGATTGATGGATCTGGAATCCGCCGGCGAGCGCGCCCTCGCCCGGGTTGAGGAACGTGTGCAGTCGGGCGAACCGGTACTGCGCATCGGTGATCTGGTGGAACACCGCGATCATGCCGACGGCGCCGAGGATTACGAAGTGACCGATCTTGGCACCCGCGCTGAAAAGCACGAGTCCGCCGAGAAACGCCACCAGCGTCGCCATGGAGAGGTTGGGCTCGAGCACGATGAGAAGCGCGACGAAGCCGAGCACCAGGATGAACGGCAGCACCCCGCGTTTGAACTCGCGAATCTGCGCGCCCTTCTTGGACGCGAGCATCGCGCACCAGATCACGACGGCGAGCCGCGCCAGCTCCGACGGCTGGAAGTTGGCGGGGCCGAAGTTCACCCATCGGCGCGCGCCGTTCACCGTCGGCGCGATGGCGCGGGTGAACGGCAGGAGCGGCAGCAGCAGGAAGACGATCGTGACGAAGAGCAGCGGCCACGCCCAGTCGCGCCAGCGCCAGTAGTCGGTGCGGGAGAGCCAGAGGAGCAGCACGCCACCCACCACCGCACCTCCGAGCTGCCGGAGCGCGAAGGTGGCACCCACCGTCTCGCCGCGCAGCGTGACGAGGCTCGACGCACCGTAGGTGGCGGCGACGCCAAAGACCAGCAGCACGAGCGTGATCACGCCGAGGAGCCGCGTCTCCCACCTGAGCTCGCCCGGATGGCGCACGGCTCGGCCCATCACATCGCCTCCACGGCGGCGCGGAACCGGTCGCCGCGCTCCTCGTAGTTGGTGAACATGTCGTAGCTCGAGCAGGCGGGCGAGAGCAGCACCGCGTCACCCGGACGGGCGAGCCGCCGCGCCGCGGCGAGCACGGCGCCGAAGTCGCGGCCGCCGCGCTCGAGCGGCACGGCGCCCGCGAGGTCCCGCGCGACGAGCGGCTCCGCCTCGCCGTAGGCCACCACGGCCCGGCACCGCCGCTCGAGCAGCGGCACGAGCGGCGTGTATGGCGCGCCCTTGTGCCGCCCGCCCAGCAGAAGGACGAACGGCCGGTCCACGGCGGCCAGGGCCACCTCGGTCGCGGTCACGTTGGTCGACTTGGAGTCGTTGATCCAGAGCACGCCGCCCACCTCGCGCACCGGCTCGACCCGATGGGGAATGGCGCGAAAGGTCGTGAGGCCATGCGCAATCCGATCGATTGCGCCGCCCGCCTGCCGCACCGCGAGCGCGGCGGCGAGCGCGTTGGCGACGTTGTGGTCGCCAAGGAGCGGGAGCGCATCGCGCGCGAGGAGTGGAACGTCGCCGAGCATGAGGCGGCGGCCGTCACGGTCGTACCAGCCGTCCGCGCGTGCCAGCGTCGAGAAGCGCAGGTGGGTGCCGGGCACGTTTGCCACCATCGCGCGCACCGCGGCGTCGTCCGCGTTGGTGACCCACACCGACCCGGCATCCGCGTGCGCAAAGAGCAGCGCCTTGTCCGCGTAGTACGCCTCCAGCGCCGTGTATCGGTCCAGATGGTTGGGCGACAGATTCGTCAGCACGCCCACCGCGGGCCGGAGGTGCGGCGCGTCGTGCAATTGGAACGAGGACAACTCGAGCGCGAGCCACGCGAGTGCGGGCCGCTCCCCCGATTCGGCGCGGAGCACCACGTCCGAGAGCGGGCGCCCGATGTTCCCCGCTGCCTCGGCCGCGAACCCGGCGGCGCAGAGCAGATGCGCGATGAGTGCCGTCGTCGTCGTCTTGCCGTTGGTTCCCGTGATCCCGATGCAGCGCGTGCCCCGGAGCTCGGCGAAGCCCAGGTCCACTTCCGCCACGATCTCGAGCCCCACACGGCGCGCGGCCTCGAGCGGCGGCGCATCGGGGGGCACGCCGGGCGACACCACCACCGCGCACGACTCGGCGATCGTGATCAGGTTGTGGCGGCCCAGCTCGACCGTCGCGCCTGCGTCGCGCAGCACCCGGGCCTGCCGCTCGAGTCCATCATCTTCCCCCACGTCCGACGCGTACACCGGAAGCCCCCGCGCGCGGAGCAGCAACGTCGCCGCGACACCGCTCCGTCCGAGCCCTACCACCGATACGAGCCGCCCGCTCGACCGCCAGCGCGCAATCAGGCTCGCGTCGGGCACGGCATGCGCCATGTCAGCGCACCTTGAGCGTGGAGAGGGCGACCAGCGCGCAAAGGAGCCCGAGGATGTAGAACCGCGTCACCACCGTCGTCTCCGCCCAACCCAGCTTCTCGAAGTGATGGTGCAGCGGCGCCATGCGAAAGACGCGATGCGCGTCGGCGTACTCCCGCCCGCGCGTGCGCTTGAACCACCTGTAGGTGCCCGTCTGCACCAGCACCGAGCACGCCTCCGCCACGAACACGCCCCCGATCAGGAGCAGCAGGAACTCCGCCTTGAGCAGGATCGCCACCGTGCCGAGCGCGCCGCCGATGGCGAGGCTGCCGGTGTCGCCCATGAACACCTGCGCCGGATGCGCGTTGAACCAGAGGAAGCCGATCGCACCGCCGGTGAGCGCCGCACAGAAGACCGTGAGCTCGCCCGCGCCCGGCAGATAGAACACGTTGAGGTACGTCGTGACGTCCACCCGCCCGAAGATGTAGGCGAAGACGGCAAAGGCGAACGCGGCGATCCCCGCGAGCCCCGTGGCGAGTCCGTCGAGTCCGTCGGTGAGGTTGACGGCGTTGCTGGTGCCGGTGATGACCACGGTGACGAAGACGACGTACAGCCAGGGCGCGAAGTTGACGACCAGATACTTGAAGAACGGGAGCGTGGTCGCCGTGGCAGGGATGGTGTCGGTCGGCACCACGGGCTCGAAGTACAGAAAGAGGCCGAGCAGAATCCCGAAGGTGCACTGGCCGACCAACTTGTACTTGGCCACCAGTCCCCGCGACTTGCCCTGCACGA
Source organism: Gemmatimonadales bacterium (assembly GCA_036279355.1). Lineage (NCBI taxonomy): Bacteria > Pseudomonadati > Gemmatimonadota > Gemmatimonadia > Gemmatimonadales > Gemmatimonadales bacterium. The sequence continues at coordinate 218,039 of DASUJH010000060.1, read as the reverse complement.
TCTTGAGGTAGTCGTCGACGAACCCGATGCACCCCATCCAGAGCGTCGACAGCATCGCGACCACGACGAAGCGGTTGGTGAGCGGAGCCCAGAGGAGCGTGGGCACGATGGTGGCGAGCAGGATGATGAGCCCGCCCATCGTCGGCGTGCCCCGCTTGCCCTGATGGCTTGCCGGCCCATCGGCCCGCACGACCTGGCCGATCTTCCGGGCCCGCAGCCGGTCGATGATCGCCGGCCCGCAGAGAAACGACACCAGGAGCGCCGTAACCGTCGCACCTGCGGCCCGGAACGAGATGTAGTTGAAGAGATTGAAGATGATCCAGGTCTTGCCCAGCGGCGCGAGCAGATGATAGAACATCAGTCCTCGGCGGAGATCAGTGCGCGCGGGCCACGAGAGCGGGAAGTATACGTTCGAGCGCAACGCCGCGGGATGCCTTGAGCACGACGACCTCGTCACCCCGGAGCCGCTCCGCGACGAGCGGGGCGATCGTTTCGGCATCGGGCGCCGTCACCAGCCTCGCGCCGAGCTGTGCGGCGTGCGGCGCGAGCGCGGGCACGAACTCACCGACGGCGCCGAGCAGGTCGGGCTCGAGCGCCACGAGCGCCTGCGCCACTTCGGCGTGGAGTCGCGCGGCGTCGGGGCCCAGCTCGCGCATCGTCCCCGCGACGAACACGAGCCGGCGCCCCCCGCGAAGATCGGCGGCCGTGGCGATGGCCGCACGGAACGACGCGGGGTTCGCGTTATAGGAGTCGTCGAGGATCGTGAGGGCGCCCTCCTGACGAAGCTCGCTCCTGCCGGCAGGCACTGTGAACCTGCCGAGCGCGCCTGCGGCCGCGTCGAGGTCGAGCCCGAGCTCGCGCGCGACGGTCCACGCGAGCATCGCGTTTTCCGCCAGGTGGCGGCCCGGGTAGGGCAGCGTGAACCGGCGGCCATCGACCTCGACCGTCGCGCGGCCGAGCGAATCGATCGCGACCCTCGTCGGAACCCGGTCCGCGTCCGCGAGTCCCGCCGTCACCACGCGCCTTGCAAGCTCGCGCGCGCCCGCTGCGAGCGCGGGCGGCTCCCGCCCCACCACGGCGAGCGCCACGCCGCGCGCGAGCGCGAGCTTCTCGGCCAGCACGCCGGCGAGCGAACCGAAACCTTCCAGGTGCCCGGCCGTCGCGTTGGTGATGACGGTAATGGCGGGATCGATGATGTCACGGTAGCGCGCGATCTCACCCGGCAGATTGGCGCCCGCCTCGACCACCATCGCCTCGACGTCCGGCGGCCCTTCGAGGATTGTGGCTGGCACGCCGACGAGATTGTTGAGATTGGCCCGCGTTGCATACGTGCGGTAGCGGGTCGCGAGCACGGCCGCGAGCATCTCCTTCGTGCTCGTCTTGCCGTTGCTGCCGGTGACGGCGACGACCGGGCCGGTGAGCCGCGCCCTGCGCGCGTGCGCCAGTGCGCCGTATGCACGCAGCGTGTCGTCCACCGCGAAGAGCCGAAGCCCCGCGACCGGCGCAGTGCCTCGGCGAACCACCGCGCCGATGGCGCCGGCCGAGGCGGCGGCCGCGAGAAAGCCGTGCGCGTCGAACCGCTCGCCGGCGAGTGCGACGAAGAGCGCGCCCGGGGCCAGACGGCGCGTGTCGGTCGAGATGCCGCTGAAGACTAGGCCGGCGGCAGCGGCCTTTGCCGCGCTCTCGCTCGTCGAAGCAGGCACGGGAGCGGCGAGCGCCCGCCGCACCTCGGCCTCGGTCCAGGTGGTGCCGCGCGCCGCGTTGGGCGCGGCCGTCGCGTCACCTGCCACGGCCGTCCGACTCTCCCACCGCGCGCGCCACGATGTCCCGCTCGTCGAACGGCAACTTATCCGTCCCCACGACCTGATACGTCTCGTGCCCCTTGCCGGCGAGCAGGATCGTATCACCCGCGCGCGCCGCGTCGAGCGCGGCCGTTATCGCCGCGTAGCGATCGGTGGCCCTGAGATGCCGCGCGCCGCCCATCCCGCGCTCGATCTCGTCGATGATCGCGTCCGGATCCTCGGTGCGCGGGTTGTCCGACGTCACCACCGCAAGATCGGCCAGCTCGGCCGCGAGCCGGCCCATGATCGGCCGCTTGCCGCGGTCGCGGTCGCCGCCGCAGCCGAAGAGCACGATGAGCCGCCCGCGGGTGAGCGGCCGGAGTGCCCGGAGCGCGCGCTCGAGGGCGTCCGGCGTGTGCGCGTAGTCGCGAAGCACGACGCAGGGGCGCGCGCTGATCCGCTCCATCCGCCCCGGCACCTGGGGCGCCGCGCCCAGCCGCCCCGCGACCTCCGCCGCCGAGAGGCCAAGCGTGAGCGCGCACGCCGCCGCGCCGAGCGCGTTCACCACGTTGAAGTCGCCGAGCAGTGGCAGCGTCACGGCGACGTCGCCAAAGCGCCCGGAGAGCGTGAAGCGGCTGCCGGAGGCGTCGAGATCGAGCGCGGTCGCGCGCACCTGGGCCGCGGGCGCAAGGCCAAACGTGACCCGCGGCTCCCGCACGCGCATCGCCGCCCAGGCGCCGTCGTCCGCGTTCACGACTTCGGCGCCCGTCGTGCCGAGCAGGGTCGAGAGCTTGAGCTTGGCGGCGAGGTACGCCTCCATCGTGCCGTGATAGTCGAGGTGATCGCGGGTGACGTTGGTGAAGATGCCGGCGGCAAACGTGAGGCCGTCGAGGCGGCCCTGATCGAGGCTGTGGGACGACGCCTCCATCGCGACGTCGGTGACGCCGCGCGCCGCCAGCGCGGCGAGCGTCGCCTGCAGGTCGATGGGCCCCGGGGTCGTCAGCGTGCCCGCGGTGGAATCGACGCTTGCACCCGCTCCGTCGAGCGCCCCGATGGTGCCGATGCTCCCCGCGGTGCCGCGCGCATTCAGCAGGTGGCGCACCAGCGACACCGTGGTCGTCTTGCCGTTGGTGCCGGTAACGCCCACGAGCCGGAGCCGGCGCGCGGGATCCTGGTACCAGGCACGGCCCAACGCGAGCGCGGCTCGGCGGCCGTCGCGCACCACGGCGCAGGCCGGCGTATTCGCCGGTCCGTTGCCGGCCGCACCGGCCGCCCGATCGTCGCGCGCATCGGGCGGCAGCTCGACCACGAGCGCCGTCGCACCGCGCCGCAGCGCGTCTCCGACGAAGCGGTGGCCATCCGTCCGCGTGCCGCGCACGGCCACATACGCCGCCCCCGGCGACGCGGTCCGGCTGTCGTCCGTGAGTGCCGTGAGCGGGCCGGGCGCGCCGGTGCTCGAAATCAAGAGGTCGTCCCGCCGGAGAACGTCGAGCAGCTCGCTCCAGCCGAGACTCACGGCGCCGCTCCCGCCCAGACGATCACCGTGGTGCCCGGGAGCATTGGCTGGCCCGCCGCCGGCGACGTGCGCGACACCCGGCCCACGCCGCGCAGATCAACCCGGAACCCGCGACGATGCAGCGCGAGCGCCGCATCGCGCACGTCGCTCCCCGCCACGTCCGGCACCGGAAGCGGTCGCGGCGCCGAGTCCCCCCCGCGGATGGGCCATTCGACGACTGCCGCCGGCGCGCTCGGCGCCGCGGCGGGTTCGGCATCGGCATCCGCGGCGCCGGCGGCTCGGGCTTGCGCGCCAGCCGGGCTCGCCGAGTCGGCCTCGGCCAGCCGGCTTCGATCGATCGCGATGCGCCGCGACGCCAGCGCCTGCTGCAGCATGCTCTTGGTGAGCGGCGCCGCGGTCTGACCGCCGTAGTATGCGCCCTTCGGATTGTCGATCTTCACGATCACGACGAGCTGCGGATGGTCCGCCGGAAAAAGCGCCGCGAACGACGCGGTGTACTCGCCGTGCACGTAGCGCCCGCCGGAAAACCGCACCGCCGTGCCGGTCTTGCCGAGCAGCGCGTAGTTGGCAAGTTGCGCCCGCTCGCCGGTCCCGCCCTCGCCGACGACGCCGGCGAGGAAGCGCCGGAGCCGCGCCGCCACCTCGGGCCGCACCGCGTGCCGCACCGGCTCGGGGTCGTGCCGGTACAGCAGCGAGCCGTCGGCATCGCGCACCTCGCGCACCAGCGTGGGCGTGAGCAGCACGCCGTCGTTCGCGATCGCGCCATAGGCCGCCGCGAGCTGCACCGGCGTCACCCCGAACTCGTAGCCCATCGCGACGCTCGCCCGCGTGTAGAGCGGTTGCCACTCGTCCGGCCGCTCCAGCCGGCCGCGCGACTCGGAGGGGAACTCGATCCCGGTGGGGCTCCCGAAGCCGAAGTCACGCAGCACGCCGAACTGCTCCTCCGGCGAAAGCCGCTGGGCAAACTTGCTCATCGCGATGTTGCTCGATACCTGGATCGCCTGCGCCAGCGTGAGCCGGCCCGGGTTGCGGTGGGCGTCGGTGATGATGCGCACGCGCCCGCGGCTATTGACCGGCATCCGCCACACGCCGTTCTCGCCGGCCACCGTGTCGGTGCTATCGACCCGGTGGTACGTGAGCAGCGCCGCGGCCGTGAACAGCTTGGCCGTGGACCCGGGCTCGAACGGGTCCGTGATGCTCGACGCCCGCTCCCCGGCGCCCGGCCCCCCGGCGGTCTGGCGCGACGCGATCGCCAGCACCTCGCCCGTCGTCGGATCGAGGAACACGATGTCACCGCCGTCCGCCTTGAGGCTCGCGAGCGCCGACTCGAGGCTCCGCTCGGCGATCTCCTGCAGTGACGCATCGAGCGTGAGATACACGTCGTCGCCCGCGCGCGGCTCGCGGACCCGCCGCGACGGCGAGTCGTAGCGGCGCCCCGCGCGATCCTTGAGCAGCACCGCCTCGCCCGGCACGCCGGTGAGCAGCGAGTCGAGCGCCAGCTCGAGGCCGGACCCGCCGGCGCCGGTTTCGGCCGCGAGCGTGCCGATCACCGGCCGGGCGAGATCGCGTGCCGGGTAGAATCGCAGGAATTCGCCGTCGAGGTGCACGCCGCGAACGTCGTGGAGCGGTTGCACCTGGCTCGCGGTGAACGGGCCCCCGTAGTAGATCCAGTGCCGCGAGCCGCCGAGGTCCCGCTCCACCGACGCCGTGGGCAGTTTGAGCTGTGCGGCGACCGCGCGCACGGTGCCGCGGCGGTCGGTCACTTCATTCGGCGCGATGCCGACGTGGTAGAACTCCTGCGTGACGGCGAGCGGCACGCCGTTGCGATCGAAGAGAGTGCCGCGGCGCGCCGGCAGCACCGCGTGCTCGGTCCGCTGCGCCGACGCCTCGCGCGACCAGCGCGCTCCCTGCACGATCTGCAACTGCGCGGCGCGCGCGATCACCGCGCCGATGCCCAGCAGGAAGCAGAACTCGAGCGCGGCGATCCGCGCGGCGGGCCTGGCCATCAGCGCGAGTCGCGCGCGGCGCCGGTCGCGACCGCGGGCACCGTGAGCAGGATGAATTCGTTGTCGGCCGGGAGGTGGAGCCCGAGGTCGTGCTCGGCGCGCGGCACCAGCACCTCGCGTCCCGATGCCTCACGGATGCGCCGCTGGAGATCGGCCCGCCGCGCTTCGAGCGCCACGCGCTGCTCGCGCAGCTCGCGCACTCGGCGCGCCGTACCCCACGCCGCGGTCTGCCGCGCGACCACCACGCCCGCGGTACAGAGGAAGAGCGTCAGCCAGAACACCAGCCAGTGGCGTCCCTTAAGCTCCATCGGCAACCTGGAAGAGCCGGAGCCTGGCGCTCCGGGCGCGGGGGTTCACGGCAAGCTCGTCCGCATCGGGCACGATCGGCTTCCGCGGCGCGGTGCGGCCCAGCGGCCGCCCGCGGCAGGTGCACACCGGTTGGGCCGGTGGACAGACGCAGGCCCGGCTCCACTCCTGGAATGCATGCTTGACCAGTCGATCCTCACCGGAATGGTAGCTGATGACCGCGAGCCGCCCGCCCGGCCCCAATGCGTCGCGAAAGGCCGGCAAGGCGCGCGTGAGGCTCGCGAGCTCTTCGTTCACCGCGATCCGCACCGCCTGGAAGATCCGCGCGAACTCCGCCGGCCCGGCGCGCGGCCCGAGGACGGCCCGGATCGCGTTCACCAGATCGTCGCTGGTCTCGAACGGACGGCGGGCGCGGCGCCGCGTGATTTCCGCGGCGAGTCGGCGCGCGCGAGGCTCGTCCGCGTACTCCGCGATGTATTGCCTGAGCGCGCGCTCGTCGGCGGTATTGAGCAGCTCCGCCGCCGTCGGCCCCGCGCCAGCCATCCGCATGTCGAGCGGCGCGCCGGGCCGGAAACTGAACCCCCTCGCTTCGTCGTCGAGCTGGCGCGACGAGACTCCCAGATCGAGCAGCACCGCGTCCGGGCGAAACCGCGCCACCGCGTCGAGCGCCTCGGGCGCGGCGTAGTCGGCCTCGAGATAACTGATGCGATCCTCGCCGAGCCGGGTGTGCGCGATCCTGATCGCATCGGGATCGCGGTCGATGCCGAGCACCTCCGCCCCGGCAGCGCGCAACGCCTCCGCGTGGCCGCCGTCGCCGAGCGTGGCGTCGACGGCGCGGCTGACCGGGCCGAGCGCCGCCAGGAGCGGCGCCAGGAGAACGGGTCGATGATACGCGGGCCCCGGCGAGGACGTCATCGGCGCGAGACGGGCTCGGTCCCCCGAACGACGACACCCCGTCCGTGGGGGACGGGGTGTCGGGTCAGACAGTGCGAGCGGGGCTGACGGGGCTCGAACCCGCGACCTCCGCAGTGACAGTGCGGCACTCTAACCAAGCTGAGCTACAGCCCCCTCGGACGGCGCGGAAAATATAGGTGCGGCGCCACCGGGCTGGTAGCCCCTACTTGCAGTATGCTTTGATCATCGACGCCACGCGCGGCTTGTACTTGCCGATGATGGCGAGGTCCTTCGCGGCTGCCTCGGCATTCACGCTCTGGCCGGCGGTGAGCGCCTGCTCCGATTCGTTCAGCAGATCGCTCTCCTTGTGCGCCAGATCACATGACTTCTGCTTCTCGGCCTGGGGGTCGACCTGCGGCACCTGCAGCAGCGTCGCGACGCCCAGCAGGAAATTGGCGGCCGGATACACCTGCCCCTGCGGATTGGCCGCGGCTACCGTGGCGCGGAGCAGATCGGCCGCGGCGGCATAGTCCTGTCCGGGTCCCTGCACCAGCGGCACCGCGGCCTGATACAGCATGCCTGCGGCCGCCTCCTTTGCCTGCGCGTCACCCTTGGTGATCGCGACCTGGATGAGCGGCAACGCGTCCTTCTGGCGGTTGTTGGCGATGAGCGTCTGCGCGGTGGCGAGCGCCGGCGTCACGTCATTCGGGTTGGCCTGCAAGAGCCGCTGGGTCACGGCCACCGAGCTGTCGGCCTGTCCGGTCATCACGTATGCTTTGCCCAGCTCCTGCAGCAGCGTCACATTCTTGGGGAAGCGGGCGCTCCCGGCCTTGGCCCATCGCACGAATTCCGCCGTGTCCGCGGCCGTGGCCCGGTTCTTCGTCGTGTCGCTGAGTTGCTGCTCCGAGAAGGCGAGAATCTTGGCGTAGAAGAGCGTGTCGGCCTTGGCCGAATCGACCCGGAACTCCTGCTTCAACGCCTCCACCGCGCAGCGGTAATCCTCGAGGAACGCGCAGGCGTTGCTCTTGAGGTCATAGAAGTCGGCGTTGTACGGGTCGTCCTTGATGCCCGAATCCGCAATCTCCTTTGCGATGTCGAACTTGTTGGCCTGGAGGAAATAGCGGAACGCCGTTTCACGCAGCTTCTGATTGGTGGGCGCGATCCGCAGCAGCTCGCGCAGGCTGGCCAGCACACCGGCGGTGTCGTTCTGCGCCTGGTAGATCCCCGCGAGGTTCTGCCAGGCGGCCAGGCTCGTCGGGTCGTCTTTGGCAGCGGCCTGGAAGCGCCGCAGCGCCTCCTTCCGGTCGCTCTTTTTCTGCGCGATGAGGGCGAGACAGAATTCGGCGAGGCCGTTGCGGGGGTCGTCCCTGAGCGCCTTGTTGGCCGCTTCGGCCGCCTTGTCCGGCCGGCTTTCCTGCTGGGTCATGCAGTTCTTCGCGTTGTCGTACGCCTTGTACGCCGGCTGGAGCTGCTGCGCCACGCGATCGCCGAACTCGACCAGGCTGGCGCGACCTTGCTGGCCGTTCACCACGCTGCCGACTTCGTCGCTTGGCCCGGCAAACCGTGCTTGGACCGCGTACTGGCCGTTGTTCAGGCGATTCATCGTGCCGGAGACGAGCATGCGCGCCTGCACGCTCTTGGCGAGCGTGATCGCCTGGCTCGGCGAGAGCACGGCGTTGGGCGGGAAGCCGTACTCCTTGAGCGCGTCGTTCATCTGCTGGGCCGAGAGCAGATTGTAGTCGCCCTCGACGATCTTGCCGAACCGATCTCGCATGCCGGCGCCGACCTGCACGGCCGCCGCCGAATCGGCGGCAGCCGTGACGTACGGGTTGGCCACCATGATTCTCGGGAGGCTGGCCACCTGCTCCTCGTGCGGGCGGTGAGGTACCTGGGCCCGCAGCGGCATCGTGAGCCCGGCCGCCAGCCCGCTGACGGCAGCGAGACGAACGCAGAACATGCGCAACCTCCAAACCAGGATCTGACCGCTGGGACCGGAACGCGCGGATGCGCTCATGGGCGAAGAGGGATTCGAACCCCCGACTTCCTGCGTGTAAGGCAGGCGCTCTGAACCGGCTGAGCTATTCGCCCGTGCACCAGCCGTGCCGCGAGCACTACAATGCGATGCCGAGTGGGAAGAGCACGCAGTATCCGAAGACCAGCAGCACCGCGGCGGCCGCGGCACTGCCGGTTTCCAGCACACCGTAGCCCGCGGCGACCGTGAGCACCGCAGCCCCGAGCAGCAGGAGATTGCGGCGGCTTATCGGCACGCGCGGGTGGAGCGTCTTGCGGGTCTGCTCGCGTATCTGCGGATACGACATAGACGTGGACGCTATCACCGGTTTTTGTCGGGGTCAAGCTCGGAGGACTCGTCGGGGACGATCCAGCCCTCGTCGAGCGCGGCCCGGCGCGGGCGGTCGAGCGCACGACGCCATCGTCCGAACCAGAGGACGAGGAGAGCAAGCACGCCCCAGCCGCCGCCCGCCACGATCCACGTGACGACGGTATAGTGGTGGCGGACGGACTGTTGCCACGCTTCCTCGAATCGGTCGAGCGAGAGGCCGGTGGTTTCGCGGACGGCGTCGCCGAAATCCACCCCGCGCACGAGCCGGTCGAAGAGGGGCGCCAACGTGCCGCTGGGATTCCGGCGGGCGAGCTCGAGGACGGCGCTCATGGCGAGCGCGTACGCCGCATCTGCGGCCTGCGCTGAGCCCCTGAGTGCCGCGTCCAGCGCGCCGAAATCGGGCACCGCGCCGCGGGCGACCGCGAGGTTGAGCTGGAGGCCGCCCAGGCGCTCCCACTCGCCCGCTGCCCAGGCCGCGTAGCCCTCGTCGAACCAGAGCGGCACCCGCTCGCGGACTCGCGCGTGCAGTGCCAGATGGGCCAGCTCGTGGCGGAGCGTACGGCGCACCTCGTCGTCATCCGCACGCAGCATGATCGTGCGCGTGTCAGGTACGGCCAGGCCCACCCCCCATGCGGGCGCGCGCCCCTGCGTGAGCGAGTCGAGGCGGGCCTGGTCGGGCACGATGATGAGCGAGAGGGGACCCGGAGAGAGGGTGCCGAGGCCGGGCCAGTCGTGCGGGCGGGCGGCTTCGGTGGCGAGCGCGATGGCAAGGCGGGTCTGGCCGGGCCATGCGACGGCGGTCACCTGTGCCACCCGGACCGCCGTCGGCGCGCCCTGGTGCGGGGCACGCTCCCCCGCCACCCTATGCGGCGGGAGCGCCAGCACTGCCAGCGCGATCAGGATGCCAGGCTGTGCGGAATGTCCTTTCCGGCCGCCGCGAGATCGAGCAGTTCCTTGCAACGCTTGGCCCACGGGTTGAACCGGTTGGCCTTCTGTCCGTCGCGCCAGGCCTGAGCGGCCCCATCGCGGTTGCCGGCGAACCAGCGCGCCCGGCCCAGCTCGAACCATGCCTCGACCAGGTTGGGACCGAGCGCGAGCGTCTTGCCGAGAAACGTCTGCGCGTCCTCGTACATCTCGCGCTCCAGATACACGAGCCCAAGATAGTAGTGCGCGTAGAGCGTCGCCTTGCGGTCGTTGTCCAGCCGGATCGCCTTCGAGAGGTGCTCGATGGCTTCGCCGAAGATCCGCTTCTTGAGGCAGATGTAGCCCACGTTGATTCGCGCGAGGGCATTGGCGGGCTCCTTCATCAGTACGGCGGAGAAGGTGCCGAGCGCTTCGTCGTAGTGCTCGCCCAGCATCTGCGCCCAGCCGAGCAGCGAGAGCGCCTGAGTGTCGCCCGGCGCCAGGGCCAGCGCCTTCTCGAGCGACTGTACCGCGCCGGCGTAGTCGCCGAGGGAGATGAGGCTCCAGCCCCGCTCGATGAACGTCGACGCGTTGAGATGGTCAGCCTGGATGGCTGGGCGCCCACCGGTGAACTGCGGCGCGTGCGGCGCGTCCGCGGCGGCGGCGAGCTGCTTGAAGCGATCGACCAGGACGCGGATGTCCTCCTTGAGCCGCGCCAGGGCGCCGAGCGAGCCGTCCACCCGCTGGAAGAGGTCGATGATGGCGCGCTTGATCTCCTCGCGGTCCTCGGCCGGATCGCCGGCGGCGCGCTCCAGGCGGCGCTCGATCTCGCGGTATTGCGCCGAGAGCTCGGTGACCAGCGACTCGCTCATCGGCGGGCTCCGGCCGTGCGCGCCGCGGCGGCCTTCGGCGGGCTCTCGGGCGCCCCGGCGACGGCGTCGGCAAGCTGCACCCGCTCGGCAGTGGTGAGCAACCGGAGCGCGTGCAGCAGCACGATCGTCCGTTCGCCGCGCGTGAGAATGCCGGAGACGTACGCCGCCGCGAGCCCGCGTACGATGGGCGGCGGCGCCGCGATCGTCGTGCTGTCCACGCGCATGACCTCGCGCACCTCATCGACCACGATCGCGATCCGCTGCCCGTCGAGGCGCAGCACCATGGTGCGGGTCTCGTCGCGGATCTCGGCCGGCAACTCGAGCCTGGTGCGAAAATCCACCACCGGCACCGCACCCCCCTCGTGCGAGAGCATGCCTTGTAGAAAATCGGGCGCTCGCGGGAGCGGCGTCGGCCGCTGGTAGCGGAGGATGCGTTCGACCTGCAGGATGTCGAGCGCGAACTCCTGCGGGCCGGCGCGGAAGGCCACGAGCTGGATCTCGTCGTCCATCGCCATGGGTTACGCTCCTCCGTCCGCGAGGCGGACGCCAAGCACGGGTATGTCGAGCACCGGCAGCAGACCGTCCGGCGCGCGCGCCACCGAGGCCGCCCACGGCAGCGCCTCGCCGGGGGGCGCCGGCAACGCCGGCGCGCGCAACACGTCTTCGACCGCTTCGACCTCGAGGCAGACGCGATGCTGGCCCACCGCGATCACGACGGCGGCATCGCCGATGGCCGCGGGACAGCCAGTGCCGTCGAGCAGCGCGCCGAGATGGAAGAGCGGACAGATGCGGCCGCGCACCGTGGTGAGTCCCCGGAGCGCCGGCTGGCGGGCGGGCACGGCGAGCGGCAGCGTGGGTTCCACCACTTCCACCAGATCGGCCAGCGCGAGCGCCACGCGACGCGCGCCTGCGCGGACCACGAGCACCGCGCCGGTACTCATCCCTGCTCCCGCGCGCGGGCCATCGCCGCCAGCTCGCGAATCATGCAGTCGGCGATGCGCGAGATCGGCAGCACGTGATCGGCGCCGCCCGCCTTGACCGCGGCGTTCGGCATGCCGAACACCGTGGACGTTTCGCGATCCTGCGCGATGCCGACCCCGCCCGCGTCGTGAATGGCGCGGAGTCCCTCCGCGCCGTCGCGGCCGATGCCGGTGAGCACCACACCCACCGCAGCCGGCCCGAACACCTCGGCGACGGACTGGAAGAGCGGGTCCGCGGCAGGGCGGACGCCCCACACCGACGGGTCGCGGCTCAGGCGCACGTGGGGGCCGCCCGGTCCGTTGGAAACTCGCATGTGAAAGTCGCCCGGCGCGACGTACGCAGTGTCGACCACGAGTGGCACGCCGTCCTCAGCCTCGACCACGGCAAGCTGGCTGTGCGCGGCAAGCCGCTCGGCGAGGCTCCGCGTGAACCTGGGCGGCATGTGCTGCACGATGACGACCGCCGCACCCTGGCTCCGCGGGAGCTGCGGCACCAGCTCGGCGAGCGCGCGCGGACCGCCGGTCGACGCGGCAATCGCCGCGCAGACTCGGGCCCGGCCGGGCAGCGTGAGCGCGGCCGGGGGCGCTGCCCGCGCCGCATGTCTGAGGCGCGCGAGCACGGGCATGCGGTGGATGTCCGCGGCAGCCGCGGCGCGGAGCGCACCGAGCACCCGCTCGGCGAAGCGCTGCACGGCCGCCTCGCTTCGTTCCTCCTCTTTGGGCACGAGGTCCACGGCGCCAAGCTCGAGGGCGCGGATGGCGGCGGCTGTGCCCGGACCCGCGTACGCGCTCACGACCACGATCGGCAGTGGCGCCTCGGACATGAGATAGCCGATGGCGTGGAGCCCATCGAGCTCCGGCATCTCCAGATCCATGAGCATGAGGTCGGGCCGGCGCGCGTGAACTTGCTCGATGGCGGCGACACCGTTTCGCGCGGTGCCCACCACGTTGAACTCGCCGCTCGCGGTCACCAGCTCCGCCAGCAGCCGGCGGAAGAACGCGCTGTCGTCCGCGATCAGCACGGTGGGCCGCTCGGGTGCCCGTCGCGCGGAGGCCAGCCGCTCAGAGAACGCGGATGCCATGCGCCACCGAGAGGATTTCGATCTGCCCGTCCGAGAGCCGGAACCGCACCGTCCGGCCGTAGTCCGCCCCGGCATCCTCGCCCAGGAGCGCGATCCCGTGGGCGCCAAGCGCCTGACGGGTGGCGACGAGGTTGCGCTCGCCCATCTGGATCGTCCCCGGCGCGCTCAGACCGGCGAACATGCTGGCACCGCCCGCGATCCGCGCCGTCGTCCGCCGCGGCTGAGCGCCGAGCGCCGCCATCCGCTCGAGCAGGTGGGGCACCGCCGTCTGGGGGCACTTGGCGGGATTCTGTTCCCGCCGGCTCAGTGCCTCCGTGGGGAGCAGCACGTGTGCGAGTCCGCCCACCCGCGCTTCGGTGTCGTACAGCATGATGCCGACGCAACTGCCCAGGGCGACGGTGATGAGCACGTCGCCGGCCGTGCCGGCCTCGAGATCGGCGACCCGTACGATCCGCTCGCGCGCCGTCATTGCGTGCCGGTCCTCACGCGTCCCGCCGGAAAATGCGCTCGCGCGGATCCACCGGCGTGAGCTGGTGGCGCGCGGGACCGAAAAGCGTCTCCACCTTGCCAAGCAGGAGGAGTCCGCCGGGGACCAGGGCATCGGCGAATGCGGCAAAGAGGCGCTCCTGCATCGGACGGTCGAAGTAGATGATCACGTTGCGGCAGGCGATGAGTTGGTATCCGTTCGCGGGAGGCGACTCGCGCAGCAGGTCCCGCGCGGTGATCGTCACCCGCTGCCGGATCGGCTCCGCCACGCGAAACTCGGGCCCGTCGGGCACGAGCCACCGGGCGCGCACCTCGGCGGGGAGCTCGGCCAGCGCCTCGGCACGGTAGCGCGCCGCGCGGGCGCGAGCGAGCGACGTGCGATCGATGTCGGTCGCGTCCACCCGCACCCGCTCGAGCGCGTCCGGCCGGCCCGCCGCCGACGCGACTTCGCCGGCGAGCATGGCGAGACTGTATGCTTCCTCGCCGGAGGCACAGCCTGCGCTCCAGCAGCGGAGCGGCGCGTCGAGCAGCCACACCGAGCGCAGCAGGCCATCGGCCAGGCGGGCCCACGCCTCCGGATTGCGGTAGAATCGCGTGACGTTGATCGTGAGCGCATCCTTGAGCCGCTCGAACTCGCCGGGCATCCGGCCGAGGAGCTCCATGTAATCGCCGTAGGTATGGACCCCGCACGCGCGCATCCGCACCGCGATCCGACGCTGCACGCACTTATCCTTGTACGCATCGAGCGTGAGCCCGGCCGCGTCCGAGATGCGGCGCGTGAGCGCGGCGAACGCCGGATCCTGTGCGGGCGTCACGAGGCCTGTCCCAACATGTCGAGGTTGGCCCGGGCGAGCTGGTGCCCCGGGTTGAGCGACGTCGCCCGCTCCCAGCTCGTCCGGGCGCGCGCCGGGTCCCGCCGCTTGAACGCGATGTTGCCGAGCTTGAACCAGAGATCGTCGCCCAGCTCGGGCGCGAGCTTCGCGGCGCGCTCGTACGCTTCGCCGGCCTCGTCGTAGCGCCCCGCGCGATAGTAGAGATCGGCGAGGTTCTTGGAGACCTGCGGCACTGTCGCGTCCTCGGCCAGAGCGGCGCGCAGCTCGGCTTCGGCCCCCGCAAGGTCGCCGCTCGCCTCGAGCAGCACGGCGAGGTTGTTGCGCAACGCGGCGCTTGCCGGATACGCCGCGACGCCGGCGCGGGCGGCTTCGAGCGCCGCGTCGCGGTCGTCGGCGGCGGCGCGCGCCAGGGTCGCGGCCCAGAACCAGAGCGCGGGCGGCGGCCGATCGCCGACCAGCTCGCGGGCCCGGTCGAGCCGGCCGAGGGCCACCGGTAGCTCGCCGCGCTTGAGGGCCACGATGCTCCAGCCGAGCATGACGCGGGCATTGTCGCGCGCGCGGCCGGCCGCGTCGCCGTAGGCGGCGTCGGCTTCGTCGAGCCGGCCGAGCTGCTCCAGCGCAAACGCGAGGTTGTGCAGCGCGGCCGGGCGCGGCCCGCCCTTCTCCAGCGCCTGGCCGAACGCCGCGGCGGCGTCGGCCCAGCGGGCCTGGCGCAGCGCGATGAGGCCGAGATAGAACGGCGCGCTTCCCTCCGAGGGCCGCAACTCCGCTACGCGGCGGAACTCGCGGAGCGCCTCGTCGAACATCCCGGCCTTGTAGAACGCGACGCCCAAGTTGCGGTGCTCCTCGGTGCGGCCGTCGTTCACCCGCGGCGCGGCGGCCGCCGAGGTGCCGACCCGGTGGGCAAAGCCGGCGGTGATGAGCCCGTAGAGCGCCTGCCCGACCTCGAATTCCACCAGCCCCGAGTCTTCCACCACCTGCTGCACGTCGCGACGGCCGTCGAGCAGCGGCGCGATCTGGCGCTGCGCCGGCGAGAGGTTCACGTCCGCCTTGCTCAGGCGGGCCGGATCAGCGGAGAAGACCAGATCGAAGCTCGGCAGCTTCTTCTGGATGAGGCTCCACTCGTCCACCCGGCGCGCGCCCTCGAGGAGCAGATACTCGGGGTTGAGCCGCACCAGCATCTCGCGCCGATCCGGCTGCACGCCGGCGTCGAAGTTGAAGGTTCCGGACGACCAGGTGAACAGGAAGTACACCGCCTCCTCGATCTGCAGCCGCACGTAGTCGGACAGCGCCTCGCGCGTGAGCACACCGTCGTCCACCAGGATTTCGCCGAGCCGGCGGTCCCGCGCGTGATCCTGCGCGTCGATGGCGGCGCGGAGCTGGGCAGGCGTGATCCGGCCGTCGCGCAGCAGCAGATCGCCGATCCGGTCCCGGCGGTTCACGATCGCGGCGAACACGATCTGTCCGTCGTCGAAGTAGATCGTGCCGAAATTCTGCCGGTCGGCGAGCGCCAGGCACCCGGTGCGCCGCCCGAGAAAGAGCAGTTGGATCACGTCCGGCAGACTCGCCTCCTTGAGGCTCCCCTTGATGGCCATCAGCGCCACTCCTCGAGGATGCGGTCACCCGGGTTCGGCCACTCCCAGACCATCTTCTCGCGACTCCGGACCGAACCGCCCGGCGCCACGAGGCCCGATGCGCGGAGCGCGGCGGGGCGGGGTGCGGGGCGCGCAGGCGGCCCTTCGAGCAACGCGCGGGCGAACTCGGCGGTGAGCGGTGCCCCGTCCACCTCGGCCGCGCTCAGCACGCGCTGCACCAGGCTCTGGAAGGCGCACACCGAGTCGGCCGGCCGGGTGGCGAGATACGCCGCGACCTCCGGGCCCGCCGCCAGCGCCTTCTCGCCCAGGATTCGCTCGGCCACGTGCTGGCGGATCTCGCGCTCGGGCGGTGGTAGCTCGACCACGAGTCCGCCCTCGAGCCGCGTGAGCAGCCGCGCTTCGACGCCCTCGAGCCGCGGGAGCGGCACCGCCGAGGTGAAGACCATTTGGCGCCCGCTCTCGGCGAACAGGTTGAAGAGGAGAAACAGCTCGTCCTGCGAGCGGTCCTTGCCGGCGAGGAGGTGGGCGTCGTCCACCAGCAGCGCGTCCGCGCGCCGGTAGCGCGCGCGCCAGACCGACACCGCGTCGCGGCCGATCGCCTCGATCAGCTCGCCGGCGAACTCTTCCGCGCCGACGCAGGACACGGCTCTCACGCCGGCCGCGAGGAGCGCGTTGCCGATCCCGTGCAGGAGATGCGTCTTGCCGACGCCGTGGCCGCCGACGATCACGAGCGGGTTGTACTTCTCGCCCGGCTCGGCCACGACGGCGCGGGCGGATTGCAGCGCCACCCGATTGCCCTCGGCCTCGGCCAGCTCATCGAGGCGCCAGTGCGCGGACGGTGCCGGCGGCGCGAGCGCGCCGGCGCGGGCGCGCTCGAGGAGAGCCTCGGCGGCGGCCATGTCGCCCGGGTCGTAGAGCGCGGTGGCGCCCGCGAGCTCGGGCGCGAGTTGCTCGGCTTCGGCGCGCCACGCTTCGAGCCGGTGCACGTCGGCCTCGAAGGCGGCAAGCGCCGCCTCGGGATCGCAGGAAAGCTCCTGGTCCAGAAGTGAGCGCAGCCGGCCGACCGCGTACCCCTCGCCTTCCCAGCGGAGGATCGCCGCCGCCACGTTCGCGCGCCAGCCTTCGATCTGGTGGGCGACGGTGGCGGTTACTTCAGAGAGAAAGTCGCCGAACTCGTCGGCTTGCGGCTCTGGCGGCGCCGCGCCGAGCACCGCGCGCGCCTCGGCGGGCGTGAGCGGTGTGGAGCGCACCGCCTGGTGCGCGATGAGGCGATTGAGCGCGCCCACCAGCTCGCGCACGTTGTCGATCTCGAGCCGGGCCACCGCCTCCAGCACACCCGGCCCGAACGGTACCCTTCGCTCGTCGGCCTTGCGGCGCAGGATCGCGACGCGGGTTTCATAGTCCGGCGCGGCGATGTCGATCACAAGTCCGCCGGCAAAGCGCCGGATGAGCCGCTCGTCGAGCGCCTCGATGTCGGCCGGCGGCCGATCGCTCGTGAGCACGATCTGCCGGCTCGCCGTCTGCATCGCGTCGATGATACGCAGCAGCTCGGCCTGGGTCTCCCGCTGCCCGGCGAGGAACTGCACGTCGTCCACCAGCAGGAGATCGACGTCGAGAAACCTGCGGCGGTACTCGGCCCCCCGCCCCGCCGCAATGGCGGCATGGAACGGCTCGACGAAATTGTCCAGGGTGAGATACTCCGCGCTGAGCCCCGGATTGATGGCGCCCGCGCCGTGGCCGATGGCCATGAGGAGATGCGTCTTGCCGAGCCCGGGGCGGGCGTAAACGAAGAGCGGGTTGTAGACCGCCCCCGGCGACTCGGCCACCGCCTTGGCCGCGGTGACCGCGAGGCGGTTGGCCGCGCCCACGATCAGCGTATCGAACCGCGCGTGCGGATTGAGCGCGGCCGTCACTGCGCCGGACTCCCCGCGGCGAGCCGGCGAAGCACCCGCTCTGAAATCGACTTGAGGGTCTCGAACACGCCGCTTCCGCGGAGCGCGTCGGCAGATACGCTTTCGACGCCGCGGAAGTTGAGCGCGTCGTCCAGCTCGTCCGGCGTGAGAATGAGGTCGCGCGGCAGGTCCTGCTTGTTGTACTGGAAGACCACCGGCAACTGCCGCACGTCGACGCCCTGGCTCAGCAGGTTTTCCTGCATGTCCTGCAGGCTCTCGATGTTCTCATCCACGCGGCGCGCCTGGCTGTCGGCCACGAAGACGACGCCGTCGGCCCCTTGGAGCACGAGCCGCCGCGTCGCCTGGTAATAGCTCTGGCCCGGCACGGTGTAGAGCTGGAACTTGGTGGTGAAGCCGGAGATGCTCCCGAGATCGATCGGGAGGAAGTCGAAGAAGAGCGTCCGGTCGGTGCGGGTGGCAAGCGACACCATGCGCCCCCGGCGCGACTCGGGCACGCGACCGAAGATGTACTGCAGGTTGGACGTCTTTCCCGAACGCCCGGGGCCGTAGTACACGATCTTGCAGGTGATCTCGCGGGCCGTGAAGTTCACGAGAGACATCGCATCACCGCCCGAAGAGGGCGCGGAGGCTGGCGTTCAGCTCGCGCTCGAAGTTCTGGGGAAGCGGCGGCGCCGTCTCGGTGACGGGCGGCGCGGCGGCAGCGAGCTCGGCGATGAGTCGCTCGAAGAAGAGCTGTACCAGACCCACCGTGCTGTCGCCGTCGAACACCACCACGCCGATCCAGCGGCCCCGCGGCGTATCGAAGCTCGAGAGAAACACCTGCTGGCGCGTGCCCTGGTGCACCAGCGTCCCGAACGGTGCCGCGCGGAGCTGCCGCGCCAGCTCGGCCGTGGACGCCACGATGCCGGCGCCCAGGGCCGCGGCGCTCATGACGTCCAGCGACCGGGTGAACCCGTGCTGCGCCACGACCTGGCCCGATGACGTGGTGAGCAGTGCCACGCGCGCCGCCGACTCGGCGAGAAAGCGCTCGAGCGGCGCGGCGACCCAGGGCTCGACGGTGCGCATCAGGCGAGGCTCCCCGCCGCGAGCGCGCCCGCGGTGGCGATCAGTTCGAGTCGCGCGAGCCCCACGTTCGCCTCCGGGCCGGCGATCGCCACGAGCAGCAGCTCGTCTCCGCAGGGCACGGCGAGCAGCGACCCGCCCTCACCGTGCAACTGGACGAACGCCGGCGGCCGCCGCCCCGCCACCTCGAGCGCGCGGCGAAGGCGCGCGGCCAGGCTCGCCGCGAGCGCCGCCGCGGCGCGGCCGTCGAGCCCGGTCATCATCGACTCGGCCACGACGAGGCCGTCGCCGAGCGACACGACCATCGCGCCGCGGATGCCACGGACGGCGTTGACCCGATCGAGCGCCTCGGCCGGCGTGCTCATGCGCCGCGCTCCAGCCAGGCGCGGGCCGCGGCGCCGGCGCGCGCCGCCAGATGCGCCACCCGCCCCATCGGTACGCCCGCGCTGTGCGCGCTCAGGAGCAGTGCGCCGGGGCTCGGCTCGGTGAGAAGCAGATTGCCGTCGGCACACTCGGCGGCGAGGCTGCGCCACGCATCGAGGCCCAGGAGACGCGCCGTCCGCTCCGCTTCGCGCGCCACGCCGGCGAGCTGCGCCGCGACCGCATCGGCCACGTCCGCGCCAGCGGGGTTGCGGAGGCCGCCGCCCAGGCGAAGTCCGCTCGCGTTCACCAGCAGCAGCCCGTCGGCGCCGCCGTCGAGCCCGGCGAAGATCGCGTCCTCCGCCGAGTGCGGGCTCGCCTCTTCCTTTGGAGCTGGAGGCAGCGCATCGGCGAGCGGCGGTTGCGCGGGCACCGCGGCCGGCGGTGCCGAAGCGTGGGGTGCCGCCTCCGACATGGCGCCCGCACGCACGCGGTCCAGCGCCGCGCGCGCGCCCGCATCGCCGGGCTCCGCCTGAGCCGCATAGGCCAGGTGTTGCTCGGCGGCTGCGAAATCGCCCGCCTGGCAGTAGAGGAATCCGAGGCCCTTGTGCGCCGAGACGAGTGCCGGGTCGAGCCGGAGCGCGGTGACCCACTCCTCGAAAGCGCGATCCGGCTCGCCGCGGTCGCAGAGAATGCGCGCGCAGAGGTCCCGCGCGCGCGCGGCCTGCGGGTAACGGCCGAGCCCGGTGCGGATCACCTTGTACGCCGCGTCGAGCTGGCCGCGCGCGCGGAGCGCCTCGGCCAGCTCGAGGAACACCATGCTGTCGGGCTCGGCCGCGAGCTGCGCCGTCATGCTGCGGATGTCGTCAGCCATGTCGCACCTCGTTGCCGTCGCACCCACCGAGCGCCTCCGCCAGCAGTTCCGCTGCTCCGCGCAATTGCCCGATCGCGCCGGCGTGCGCACCTTCCTCCGGCTCCCGCGCGGCAAGGCCGGCCCACTGATCCCAACTCTCCACCGCGTCGCCGAAGCGCCCGAGGGCGGCAAAGGCGAGCCCGAGCAGGCGCCGCGGCGCCGCGCGGTCCGGCGCGAGCGCGGCGGCGCGCACGAGCGCCGTGGCCGCGCCCTCGAATTGTCCGGCGGCGATGCGCACCCGGCCGACGGCGAGGTGGCCATCCGCATTGGCCGGGTCCGCCGCGACGAGCGCCTCGGCAGCCGCACGGGCCGCCGCGTGGTCACCCGAGGCGAGATGCGCGCGCACCCGCTCCGCCGTCTCGTCGTGCGCCGGCGGCGGCGCGGGCGACGGGCGGACGTCCTCGAGCGCAATGAGGCCCGCTCCCGTGAGCCCGTAGATCGTCCGCGCCACGTCGAAGTCCGAGCGCCGCACGTGCTCGGCGATCTCGCGCAGGTCGCGCGCGCCGTCCACCGCGGCGAGCACCTCCCACTCGAAGGGCACCAGGTCGAGCGGTGCCGCCGAGGCGCCGTCTGCCGGACGAAGTCGCGGTACCACACCCAAGTGCGGCACCTTGGTTTCGATCCGGCTCCATTCGTCGATCCGGCGTGCGGCCTCCATCAGCACCGCCTCGGTCGGAATCGCCACCGTGGCTTCGGCCGCCGCGCGCTCGGCCGCGCCGTCGGTGAACGAGAAGTAGCCCTCCGACCAGCTCAGCAGCTCGAAGACGACCTCCTCCACCTGCGCGCGGACGCAGCGCTCGAGATCGCGGCGGCTCACCGCGCCGATCGCGATGAGGATTTCACCGAAGCGGCGCGCGTCCCCCGTCTCCTGCATCCGGCGCGCGCGCGCCAGGTCCTCCTCGCCGAGCTTGCCCGCCTTGAGCAGGAGACCCCCGAGCGGATGCGGATTGCTCGCGATGTGTGCCGCGACCACCGCGCCCTGCTCGAAGCAGACGACGCCCGCGTTCTGCCGGAGCTCCGACGTAATGCGCAGCACCCCCGTCTTCCGCCCCAGGTCGAGGAGCTGGAAGACGTCGTGGATGTTGAGCTCCTTGAGCGGTCCCTCGATCGCCATCGTCTAGTCCGCCACGGTCGCGAAAATGTGTTGCAGGTCGCGCGCGGATCGCACCCGGCTCCGCGCGTCGGCCGCGAGCGTGCCGGCCGGATCGAGCTGCACCACGCGATTCCAGTCGTCCACCGCCTCGGGGAAGCACCGCTCCCGCGCGCGCACCACGCCGCGATGAAACAGCGCCGACGCGTGATCCGGATCGAATCGCAGCACGCGGTCGAGTGCTTCCCGGGCTGCGTCGGTGCGCCCATCATCCAGCAGGAGCCGGCCGAGCAGCGCAAGCGCGTCGAGGTCGTAGGGATCGGTCTCGAGCACCGTCACCACGACGTTGACTGCCGCCGCGGCCGACTCGGTGCGCCCTACGATGCCGGCGAGCGCGAGCGCCGCCGCGGTGAACGTCGGCAGGTGCTCGAGTGCCTGCTCGTACGCGGCGCGCGCGGCGAGGTCGTCGGCGCGTTCCTCCTCGAGGCGGCCCAGCTCGTAGCGGATCTGCACCTGCGCGCCGTCGATCCTGAGCGCCTCGCGATACGCGTCGCGCGCCCCGGCAATGTCGCCCAGGCGGTGCGCGATCCGCGCGCGCAGGTGGTAGAGGTCGGGCCGGCCGGGCGCCAGCCCCTGCGCGGCAGCGGCGGCCTCGAGCGCGCCCACCGCGTCACCGAGCTCCAGCCGCGTCCGCGCGCGGGCCACCTGCGCGTCGATCAGCTCCGGTGCACGCGCGGCCACCGCTTCGGCGAGCGGCGCGGCTTCCACGGCGCGGTCGAGCGCCAGGAGCGCGCGGACCTCGCCCAGCGCGGCCTCGATTCCGTCCGGCGACGCCGCGCGGGCTTCGCGGTAGCGCTCCAGCGCCTCGCCGTGGAGCCCGCGCCGAGCGAACACATCGCCCATCAGCACGCCCACGTCCGCCGTCGTCGCGCCGCGCGCCTGCGCGCGCGCCAGCTCGGCACCGGCCCGCTCCAGCAGGCCTTTGCTCACGTAGTCGCGCGCGAGTGCCAGCGGGTCGCCCGCGCCGTCGCTCGCCCCGTTGCCGGCGCCCGCACCCGCGTGGCCATGGGTGGGCGCCAGCTCGGTGAACAGCCGATCGAGCGCCGCCGAGTCGAACGCGAACTCCGCGCCAAGCCCACCCACCGCGATATCGGTGTCGAGCGCCGGCGGCACGGCGATCGTCGGGTCCTCGAACTGGAGGTCCAGCGTGAGCGCGTACTTCTGCGGCACGTAGAACGGCTCCAGCTCGAGCGCGCGCTTGGTGGCGCGGAGCGCGGCGTCGAAGTCGCCGAGCTGGCTCAGCGCAAAGCTCAGGTTATAGTGCGCGCCGGCCAGCCGGTCGTCGGCCTCGACCGCGCGCGCGAACGCCGTGCGCGCATCGGGCCAGCGCTTGAGCTCCATCAGCACGAGCCCCACACCGTTCCACGCGGCTGCGGCGGCCGGCGGCGCGGGCGAGCGCGCGAGCGCCTCGCGGTAGGCCTCGAGCGCCGCCGGCAACTGGCGACGCTGCAAATGCAGGAGGCCCAGGTTGAGCCGCGCCGCGGGCGGCGCCGCGGGAGCGCGGAGTGCGCGGCCGAACGCGTCGGCCGCCTCCGCGGGCTCCGCCCGATGCGCGTGTAGCACGCCAAGGTTGTTCCAGGCGAGTGCGTACCCCGGTTCGAGCGCCACCGCGCGCCGGTATGCGGCGAGCGCGTCATCCCGGCGCCCGGCCTGATGCAGGCAGACGCCCTGCTCGTTGGCGAGCTTGGGCGAATCCGGGTAGTCCCGCACCAACGCGTCGTACAGCTCGAGCGCGGCCGCCAGATCGCGGCGGAGGAGATGGACCTCGGCCATCGCCTGCACGTTGAGCCGGCGATCCTCGCCCGCGTCCAGCGCCAGCCGATACTCGCGCAGCGCCTCGGCGAAGTACCCCCGCTGCCGAAAGGCGAGCCCGAGGCTGTAGTGCGCCAGCGCGCGGCCCTCGACCACCCGCGGCCGCGCCTCGGCGTCGAGCCACTCGGCAACATTCGACGCCGGCTGGTCGCGCCCCGGGCCTCCGGCCACGCGGTCGAGCGCGAGGTTCGCCTGCGCGCGGGCCAGCGCCGGGTTGAGCGCGAGCGCGCGCTTGGTCGCCGCGCGGGCATCGTCCTGCCGCCCGATGTCGCCGTAGAGAAAGGCGAGCAGGTAGTGCGCGTCCGCGTTGTCCGGGTTGCGCTCGACCGCGGCCGTGAGCGCCGCCAGCGCCTGGTCGTTCAGTCCGCGGTGATAGAGCGTCTCACCGAGGTGGAAGAGGGCGACCGAGCTGTCCGGATCGCGCTCGCAGGCGCGGCTGAACCACTCCGCCGCCGCCTCGAAGCGGCCGCGCGCCCGCTCGGCGAGGCCAAGCTGGAGGAGCGCGGCCACGTCGTTCGGGTGCCAGGCGAGCAGCGTCTCGAACTCCTGCGCCGCCTCCGCGTGGTGGCCCAGCGCGGCGTAGGCGCGACCCAGCTCCCAGCGCGCTTCGCGGTCGCCCGGCTCGCGGCGAAGGCGTTCGCGCCGCTCGGCCACCAGCCGGTCGTAGTAGCCGCTCGCCTTGTAGGCGATCTCGAGATTTCCCCGCGCCACGTCCATGCGGGGGTCCAGCTCGAGTGCCTGGGTGAACTGCGCGATCGCCTCGGCGACCAGGCCCTTCTGGTGATACAGCACGCCGAGGTTGTTGTGCGCGCCGGCATCGGCGGGATCGATCCGGCGGGCGAACGACCGGAGCACCTCCAGCTCGCGCTCCGACACGACGGCACCGGACATCGGCTCAGGGCAGTCGGATGGCGTCGAAGATGGCCCGGAGCGACGGCATGTCCGGCAGCAGGAGGAAATGGCCGCGGAGCGGTTCGGTCGCGCCGGCCACGCGGAACGCCGTCTCGACGCAGAAGACGTAGTCGCGGTCGTGTCCGAAGTTGAGGTACGCGGTCGTGAGGATCGCGCCGCTCAAGTCGATCGTGAGGCTCGGCACCGACGGCACCAGCATGAGCCCCATGAAGTCGCTCAGCGCGGTCATGTACGCGCTCGCGAGGATGTTGCCCGCCTCCTTGAGTCCTGACTGCTCCATCGGGCCGAATTGCGCCGTGGTGCCGGGCGTGCGCCGGAAGAGGATGTCGCACAGCGCGCGTGCCGACGGCTCGGGAAAGAGCACCAGCGTGCGGCCCGTGAGGTCCCCCATCATATGCATGAGGACCGCCGCGATCACCGTGTCCGCGCTGCCCAGCAGCTCGGACACGTCCTCCAGCGGCCGGATGTTGACCTCCGGCACGGCGATCATAATGAGCCGCTCGGTGAGCTGCGACAGCGCCGTCGCCGCGTGGCCCGCGCCGATGTTGGCCACTTCCTTGAGGGCGTCGAGCTGCAGTTCCTTGAGATCGCGCACGTCTTCCATCGCGAGCCCCCTAGACCAGCGCCGCGGCGTCGAGAATGAGCGCGGGAGCGCCGTCCGCCAGGATCGTGGCACCGCCCACGTACGCGGGCAGTCCGCGCGGGGCATCGAACGGTTCGATGACGATGTCCTGCTGTCCCAGGAGCGCATCGACCACGAGCGCGGTGCGCCGCTCGCCCACCTCGAGGATGATCGTCGGCCGGCGCTGCGGCATCGCGGCGGCGCGCGCCGAGACGAGATCCCTGAGGTGCACCGTCGGCATCACGCGGTCGCGCACCACCAGCGCCTCGCGGTCGCGCAGCGCCGTCACCGCGTCCCGATTGAACTCGATCGTCTCCGCCACGTACGAGAGCGGCACGGCGTAGCGCTCGCCCCCCGCCTCGGCCAGGAGCGCGCGCACGATGGCGAGCGTGAGCGGCACGCGAAGCGTGAACGTCGTCCCCCGCCCCGCCTCCGAGCGCACGTCGAGGCTGCCGCCCAGCGCGCGCGCCCGCGTGAGCGCCACCTCGACGCCGACGCCGCGGCCCGAGATGCCGCTCACCGCCGCGGCGGTGCTGAACCCGGGGCGGGCGAGCACCCGGAGCAACAGGTCGTCGGTGAGGGTGGTGACGTCGGGCGCGCAGAGTCCGTCGCGCTTGGCGCGCGCCAGGATGGCCGCGCGGTCGATGCCGCGGCCGTCGTCGCTCACCCGGATCGCGACCGAGCGGCGCTCGCGGGTGGCGGAGAGCCGGATGGTGCCTTCGGGCGGGCGGCCGGCCGCCGCACGCGCGTCGGGCGTCTCGATGCCGTGATCTGCGGCGTTCCTGATGAGGTGCACCAGCGGGTCGCCCAGCTCGTCGAGGATCGAGCGGTCCAGCTCGATCTCGCCGCCCTCGGTTTCGAGCCGGATGCGCTTACCCAGCTCGCGCGCCACGTCGCGCACGACGCGCGGAAAGCGCTCGAACACCTCGCCCACCGGCGCCATGCGCGAGGCCACCACCTCGGTCTGCAAGTCGGACACGAGCCGCGAGAGCTGGCTTGCCAGCGCCTCGAGCTCCACGCCGCCGGCGCCCGACGTGTCGGCCGCGGCCCCGGCACCGGCGCGCGCCAGCTCCACCAGCCGGTTGCGCGCGACCACCAGCTCGCCCACCTGCTTCATCATCGCATCGAGCCGCGCCAGGTCGATGCGGATCTGGCGCGTGCCGGCATTCGCGCCGCCGGCGGCCGGCGCCGCGCGCGAGGCCTGAAAGGTGACCGTGTCGACCTCGCCCGCCGCGCGGAGCGTCGTTTCGATCGCCTCCTCGTCCGCGAGCGTCGTGAGGCGGAAGCTGAAGCGGCCGTCGAAATCATCGCGGTCGAAGGCGGCGACCGGCGGCGTCAATGCGCTCACCGCGCCGAGGCGCTCGACCCGGCGCAAGGCGAGGAGCGCGCGCGCACCCCGCATGGCCGTGCCCGCCCGGATCATCACCTCGACGAGACGAAACGCGGGCGGCGCGGCGGGCCGCGGCACCGGCATTTCGGACGTGCGGCCCAGGTCCCGCTCCCAGGCGACTTCCGTCGGCGCGCCACCGCCGGCCGCGGCCGCAAGTGCCTCGAGCAACTCGGCATGCGCCGGACCGTCCTGCTCGGCGCCGGACGGCGCCGCCTCCGCCGCGCGCTCGATGGCGTCCGCGGTTCGGAAGAGCAACTGGAAGAGCTCCGGGCTTGGCGCGAGCCGGCCGCCGCGCACGGCGTCGAGCAGACTCTCGGTGCGGTGTGCGAGATCGGCGACGGCGGTATAGCCCATCGTTGCCGCCATGCCCTTGATGTTATGGATCGCGCGGAAGAGACCGCCGACCGGCTCACGGGCCGCCGGATCGCGCTCCCATGCCAGCAGCAGTCGATTGCAGGTGGCGAGGTGCTCGCGGCTTTCGGAGAGGAACAGCGCCGCGTACTTCGGGGCGGGCATCGGCTCGGCCCCGCTCAGCCGAGCACGCGCTGAACGGCCTCCAGCACTCGCGACGGCTGGAACGGCTTCACCACGAAGTCCTTCGCGCCCGCCTGGATGGCCTCGACGACGAGCGCCTGCTGGCCCATCGCGCTGCACATGAGGATCTTCGCGTCCGGATCGGTCTTGCAGATCTCGCGCACTGCCTCGATCCCGCCCATGTCGGGCATCACGATGTCCATCGTGACGAGATCGGGCTTGAGCTGCTTGTACCGGTCGACCGCCTGCACGCCCGATTCGGCCTCGCCGACCACGTCGAAGCCTGCCTGGCTCAGGATATCGCTGATCATCGTGCGCATGAAGATGGCATCGTCACAGACGAGGACCGTATGGCTCACCGACCACCTCCGAGCGGTTCCGGATTGCCTCCCGTGAAGGGAGCGAGCAGCGTGTCGAGATCGATCAGGATGAACGAGCCGCCCGGATGGACGGCGACAGCCTCCACCAACGCAGGATCCACGCCGGGAAGCTCTTCGCGGGGGGCGATCGCGTCGGGCGGCAGCTCGACGAAGTCGATCACCTGGCTCACGTCTAGACCGTAGCGCCGGCCGGCCGACTCCACGACGAGCACGGCGCCCTCGTCGTCGGGCCGTGCCGGACGACCGAGCAACGCGTGCCCGTCGGCCACCGAGAGCAGCCCGCCGCGCACGTTCGCCAGGCCCTCGATGGCCCCCGCGACCCCCGGAATGCGGGTAACCCCGAGGCGCGGTAGCACTTCGCGTACCCGCGCGGCTGGGAGCGCGCAGACGAGGTCCCCGATCCGGAACACCACGACAGAAAGCGCGGCGGAATCACTCATGTCATTGAAAGAAGCGAAGGTAGCCGAGGGGCTCGGGTCGGACAGCGAGCTCGGGGCCGCCCACCGCCGCGAGTACCGGGCGCAGGTCCGCGGGCCACTCCGAGCGAAATTCCAGTTCGGCGCCGCTCGCCGGATGGCGAAATGCGAGCCATGCCGCATGGAGCACCTGCCGCGGCGCCGCCCGCTCGAGCGCCTCCGCCTCCCCGCGCTGCGCGCCCGACATGCGCCGGCTCCCGCCTCCACCGTAGACCGGATCGCCCACGATCGGATGCCCGACGTGCTCCAGATGGACCCGGATCTGATGGGTCCGCCCGGTGTGCAGCTCCAATCGCAGGAGGTCGGCGACGCCGAAGCGGGCCGCGACGTACGCATCGGTCCGCGCCGCCCGGCCGGGCGCCGACACGGCCATCCGCTTCCGGTCCCGCGGGTGGCGTGCGAGCGGTGCCTCGATCGTAATGGGACTTCGGGAGAGATGACCCCACGCGAGCGCCGCGTATGCCCGGCGCACCCGCCGCGCGGCGATCTGCCCGGCCAGCCGGCGATGCGCGAGGTCGGTCTTTGCCACCACCACGAGCCCCGAGGTGTCGCGATCCAGCCGGTGCACGATGCCTGGTCGCCCCTCGGCGCCGCCCGCGAGCGTGGTGCCGCGAGCCACGAGCGCATTCACCAGGGTGTCGTTCCAGTGGCCCGGCGCCGGGTGGACGACGAGACCGGCAGGCTTGTCGATGATGGCGAGGTGCTCGTCCTCCCACACCACCGCGAGCGGGATCGCCGCGGGCCGGAGCTCCCGCCGGGGCTCGTGCTCGGGAAACGCCACCGTGACGCCATCGCCCCGCGCGAGCGTGCGCGACGCCCGTGCGGGTTCGCCGTTCACGCGCACGCACTTCTGCGCGACGAGCCGCGCCGCCTGCGTTCGTGAGAGCTGGAGCTGATCCGCGAGAAACCGGTCGAGCCGCTCGGTCCGGGCGGCGGTCACGGAGAAGGCGGCGTCCGACGGTTCCTCGCTCCGCTCGTCCGCCCGTCCGCCCGTCCGCCCTCCCCTCACACCGGCGCCGATTCCGCCGCCGATTCCGCCGCCGATTCCGCCTGCGCCCGCCGATGGTCCTCCCGCCAGAGCGCGATGGCGAGCGCGATGCCGCCGCAGCTCACCGCGATGTCGGCGACGTTGAACGTCGGCCAGCGGAGCGAGCCGATGCCGACGTCGAGAAAGTCCACGACGCCGCGGGCGCTCCGCACCCGATCGAGGAGATTGCCGGCGGCGCCCCCCGCGACGAGCCCGAGCGCCACCTGGCGAAAGCGGTCGCCCACCGGGCTCGTGCGCGACATCCGGTCGAGCACGACGACCGCGATGACCGCGACCGCGAAAAAGATCCAGCGCGAATACGGCCCCACGTGCAGGCCGAACGCCGCGCCACGATTGTAGACCAGCCGGAGCTGAAACCAGTCGCCGACCACCGGGACGCCCGGCGTGAGCAGCAGCGTCGCCTCGGCGATCAGTTTCGTGACGATGTCGAGGGCCACTACCAGGAGCGCCACGCCCCAGAACAGCCGGCGCTCAGCGGCGTTTGCCATCCTCTTCCTTTTCCTTGCAGGTAATGCACAGGCGCGCGTGCGGCAGCGCATCGAGCCGCTCGAAGTTGATCTCGGTGCCGCAGGTATGGCAATGCCCGAATTTGTCCGGCGTGCCGTAGAGCCGGCGGAGCGCCTCGTTCACGTGCCAGAGATAGCGCCCCTCCTGCGAGGCGAAGAGGAACTGCTTTTCCCGCTCCATGGCGTCGGTGCCCTGGTCCGCCATGTGGAAGGAGTACGAAGACAGGTCGCCGTCCGAGGATTGGAGCGACGCGTTGAACGACTCGTCGTAGTAACCCAGCTCCTTCATGACCCGGGCGCGCTCCTCGAGCAAGCGCTTTTCCAGATGGGCCAATTGCTTCTTGTTCATGCCACGTCCGTGGTTGATGTCAGACTGCACTGCGCTCCTCGAACCGCCTGACGCCGAGCACGATCCGGCGCCCGTCCACGTCGAGCTCCTGCTCGAGGTCGGGCGCGGGTGCGCGCGCGCCGAGCTCGACCGAGCGGGCCAGCGTCTCCCGCTCGATGAATCCGACGTGGGACCGCACGGCCTCGAGCGCGTCCCGGTCGCCGTCGGTCCAGAGGCGGATGCGGGTGGTGTACTCGTAGCCGGCTTCCTTGCGAAGCCGCTGCACCCGATTCACCACCTCCCGCGCCAGGCCCTCGCCGCGGAGCGCGTCGTCGAGCGCCGGGTCGAGCGCCACGACGTACGGGCCGTCGCTCTTCACCAGCCAGCGGCTCGTCACCTCGCGCTCGATCGTGAGGTCCTCGGGCAGGTAGGTGATCGTCTCGCCACCCACGTCGAGCGAGGTGGACTCGCCTGCCTCGAGCGCGCGGAGCTGGTCCTGGGTGAGCCGACTTGCCGCGTCGGCCACGTCGGGCGTGCGCTTGCCGAAGCGCTTGCCGAGCGAGCGGAAGTTCGGCTTGGCCCGGAGACGCACCAGCTCGGCGTCGGAGCTCGCAACCTCGACGGACTTCACGTTGACCTCGAGGCGGAGCAGATCGAGCAACTCCTCGAAGGCAGGCCCGCGCACCGCCGCCGGCACGGCCACCTGCATGTGGCGGAGCGGCTGCCGCACCCTGAGCTCCGCCTCGTCGCGCGCCGCGCGCGCGAGCGACGCGAGCCGCCGCACCGCGTCCATTGCCGCCTCGAGCGCCGGGACGCGGCGGCCCAGCGGCTCCGGAAACCGGGCCAGGTGCACCGAAGTTCCCGCGAGCGCGCGATGCATCCAGTCGCTCGCGAACGGCGCGGCCGGCGCGAGTAGGCGGGCCACCGTGACCAGAGCCTCGTGCAGTGTGGCAACTGCCGCGGGATCGGCCACCGCATCCGGTGCCCAGAAGCGCCCCCGCGACAACCGCACGTACCAGTTCGACAGATCATCCACCACGAAGTCCATGATGGCGCGGGCGCCGGTCGTCACGTCGTAGCCACCCCAGGCGCCGGTGACTGCCTCGATCGTGGCGTCGAGCCGGCTCAGAAGCCAGCGGTCCACCCGACTCCGCTGCGCGAGCGGCGGCGCATCGGCAAACCGGTCGGTGGGCGCCCGCTCGCCGGCGTAGAGCGCGAAGAAGTTGTACGTGTTCCGGAGCGTGTTGAAGAAGCCGCCGGCCACCTCGGGAATGGCGCGCCGGTCGAACCGCTTCGGCAGCCACACCTGGCTCGACGCGAGCAGGTACAGCCGGATCACATCCGCCCCGAATTCGCGGATCGCCTCCCACGGGTCCACCACGTTGCCGCGGGTCTTCGACATCTTCTGGCCCTCGGCGTCGAGCACCAGCTCGTTCACGATCACGTGCCGGTACGCGCCGGTGTCAACGGCCGCGGTGGCGATGGCGAGCAAACTGTAGAACCAGCCGCGCGTCTGGTCCACGCCCTCGCAGATGAAGTCGGCGGGAAAGTGGGTGCGGAACTCCAGCTCATGCTCGAACGGGTAGTGCCACTGCGCGAACGGCATCGAGCCCGAGTCGAACCAGGTGTCGATGACTTCGGGGGTGCGGCGCATGGTGCCGCCGCACTCGCAGGCCCAGGTGTAGTCGTCGATGAACGGCTTGTGCGGATCAAAATCCTCGGGTAGCGGCCGGCCCCAGTGCGCCGCCAGGTCGGGGTAGGCGCCGATCACCTCGACGTGCGCCGGATCGCGGTCGCACACCCAGACCGGGAGCGGCGTGCCCCAATAGCGGTCGCGCGAGAGCGCCCAGTCCACGTTGTTCTCGAGCCACGCGCCGAAGCGCCCCGCGCCCACCTCCGGCGGGTGCCAGTCCACCTCGGCGTTGAGCTCGAGCATGCGGTCCTTCACCGCCGACGTGCGGACGAACCACGAGTCGCGCGCGTAGTAGATGAGCGGGCTGCCGCAGCGCCAGCAGTGCGGATAGCTATGGGTGTACGGCTGCGTGAGGTGCCAGCGGCCCTCGCGCTTGAGGCGCTGGATGATGAGGTCGTTGGTCTCGCGCGCGGTGACGAGGCGCCCCTCGATTTCCGGCCAGCTCGTGCCGGTGAACGTGCCGTCGGCCGCCACCGGGCGGAGCAGCGCCAGCGTGTCGCGCTGGCCGACCGCGAAGTCGTCGGCGCCAAACGCGGGCGCCATGTGCACGAGCCCCGAGCCGTCGTCGGCCGTCACGAACTCGCCCGCCACCACGACCTGCGAGCGGCGATCGGGCGGAAGCGGCACCACGTCGAGCGGCCGCCGATAGCGGAGTCCCACCAGCTCGGAGCCCTTGAACGTGCGCACCGGAGTGAGCGCGCGGAACGGCACGGCGGCCTTCCGCGCCCGCACCGACTTGCCGCGGCCGCCGGTGCCCAGCGCGCTCTGCGGCGCGATCTCCTCGATCCCGCTCGGCAGGTCGGCGCGCGCGGTCGCCAGGATGATGGTGCGCCCGTCCACCGGATACTCGGCATACTCGAGGTCGGGATTCACCGCCACCGCGACGTTGGAGAGCAGCGTCCACGGCGTCGTGGTCCAGATGAGCAACTGCCGGCTGGGTTCATCCTCCAGCGGGAAGGTGACGTAGACCGAGTTGGTGGTCTCCTGCTCGAAGCCAAGCGCCAGCTCGTGGCTCGAGAGCACGGTGCCGCAGCGCGGGCAATAGGGCAGCACTCGGTGGCCGCGGTACAGCAGGTTCCGCTCGTGCAGCCGGCTGAGCAGCCACCAGACCGTCTCGATGTAGTCGTTGCTGCACGTGATGTACGGATGCTCGTAATCGAGCCAGTAGCCGATCCGGTCCGACAGGCTCTCCCATTCGGATTGATACTTGAACACGCTGGTGCGGCAGCGCGCGTTGAATTCGGCCACGCCGATTCGCTCGATATCGCGCTTGCCGCTGATGCCGAGGGCCTTTTCCACCTCGATCTCGACCGGGAGGCCGTGGGTGTCCCAGCCGGCGATGCGGGTGACCGACTCGCCGCGCATTGCGTGATACCGGCAGATCAGGTCCTTGATCGTCCGGGAGAAGACGTGATGGATGCCGGGCCGCCCGTTGGCGGTGGGCGGGCCTTCAAAAAAAACGAAAGGCGGCCCGCCCGCGCCCGCTTCGAGAGTGCGGCGGAACAGGTTCTCCGCGCTCCAGACGGCAAGCTGTGCCTGTTCCAGTGCGTCGGGCGAAAGATCCGGCCAAGCGGGAAGCGCCATGCTACAACTGCTCCACCACCCGCCGCACGAGGCGGGTCAACCCCGGCTCGGCGCGCCGAGCGGTCTCGATGATGCGCCCGATCTCGGCCGGCTCCAGCGCGTCGGGCAGGCACTGGTCGGTGATGATCGAGATGCCGAGCACGCGCATCCCCTCGTGCACGGCGACGATCACCTCGGGTACGGTGCTCATGCCGACCACGTCCGCGCCGATCGTGCGCAGCATCCGGTACTCGGCCCGGGTCTCGAGGTTGGGGCCGGTGACGGCGACGTACACTCCCTCGCGGAGCACGATGCCGAGCTCGAGCGCGGCGCACCGCGCGAGCGTGCGGAGCGCGGGATCGTACGGCGCCGACATGTCCGGAAAGCGGGGGCCGAGGCGCTCGTCGTTCGGCCCGATGAGCGGGTTGTCGCCGAGCAAATTGATGTGATCGGCGATGAGCATCAGGTCACCCGGCGCCCAGAGCGGATTCATGCCGCCGCAGGCGTTCGAGACGACGAGCGTGCCGGCGCCCAGCGCATGGAGCACGCGAACGGGAAACGTGACCTGGCGGAGCGAGTAGCCCTCGTAGCGGTGGAACCGTCCCTGCATCGCCGCCACCGGCCGTCCGGCCAGCCGGCCGAGCAGCAGCTTGCCGGCGTGCGACTCGACGGTGGAGAGCGGGAACCCGGGGATCTCCTCGTAGGGAACAACGGTCTCGACCTCGATCTCGGCCGCGAGCCCGCCGAGGCCGGTGCCGAGAATGACGGCCACGTCGGGGCGGAGCGCCGCGCGGTCGCGCACCGCGCGCGCGGCCGCCTGCACGTCGTCGTAGAGAGGATCGGCGCGCGTGTCGCGCTCCGGTCGGTGCGTAGGCATCAGGCGTTTCCGGCGACCGGCTCCATCTCGGTTGGCGCGCGTGCCGACGTTCCGTGCGCGTGCGCCGCCGCTTGCAGTGCGTCCGCCTCGGCGAGCTGCCGCTCGAGCAGCAGCCGGAAGCTGGCCACGTAGGCGGAGAACTGGCGCGAGGCCGAGGCGGCGCGCTCGTGCACCAGTTGCTCGTCGAGGCCCGCGCGGTCGATGATGCGCGCCGCCTCGGCCTCGGCCTCGCGCACGATGACCTGCGCCTCGCGCTCGGCCTGCACCCGCGAGTCGGTTCGGAGCTGTTGCGCGGCGATCAGCGCCTCGTTAAGCGCGCGCTCCCGCTCGCGAAAGGTGCGGAGCTGGTCCTGCGCCGTCTTGAGCCGCTCTTCGGCCTGCACCCGGTCGCGGTTGAGCCGGTCGATTTCCTCCGCGAGGCGCTGCTTGAATTCGTCCACCTGGATCCGGTCGTAACCGCGGAACGCCCGCGCAAAGTCGTGCGTGCGCACTTCCTGCGGCGTGAGCTGGAAGGCATCGTGCGTCATCGGCCGCGCTCCCCGAAAAGCAGAGTTCCCAATCGAACCATCGTGGCCCCCTCCTCCACCGCCACCGTGTAATCACCCGACATGCCCATCGAAAGCTCGGGTACCGTGTGCCCGGCGCGCCCCGCCTCGTCGCGAAGCGTGCGGAGACGGGCAAAGGCGCGGCGCTGCTCGCCCGCGTCGTCCGTGAGCGCCGCCATCGTCATGAGCCCACGCAGCTCGAGCCGGGCAAGCGGACGCATGGCGTCGAGCAGCGCGGGCAGGGCGTCGGGCTCCACCCCGCCCTTCTGCGGCTCATCCGAGCAATTCACCTGAACCAGCACCGCCTGGCGCGTGCCGTGAGGCGTGCGGCGCGCCAACTCCTCGGCGAGCTCCAGCCGATCGACCGACTGGATGAGCGCAAACCGGCCGACTGCCTGGCGCGCCTTGTTCCGCTGCAGCGTGCCGATCAGGTGCCAGGCGATGTCGAGGTCGCGAAGCTGGTCCTGCTTGGCCAACGCCTCCTGCACCCGGTTCTCGCCCACGGCACCGATCCCAGCCGCGCCCGCGGCGCGCACCGCCTCGGGGCCGTGGGTCTTGGTGACCGCGACAATGGCCACCGGGTGCCGCCAGCCGCCAATCGCCTGATGGTGCGCGATGGTCTCGCGGATGTGCCCGAGGCGCTCCGCGAGCGCCGGGAATGCCATAGCCCCGAAATGTAGGGGCGGGTGGGGCGCAACAAAAGCGGCGGAAGCGGGTGCTCACCCCCCGATCCGGTCGGTTGCATCGATGAACGCCGCCTCGTCCGCCTTGAGCTGCTTGAGCGACCCCTCGTTGAGGTACATCATGTGCCCGGCCTCGAAGTACTTCATCGAAATGTGCGACTGCAGCGACGGGGCGAGGCCCAGGTGCGCCATCATGTACTCGGTCGCGAGCGGCGGGGTCGCGAGGTCGTAGAGCCCATTGAGCACCAGCACGCGCAGGTTCGGATTGTAACCGAGCGCGTGGGCCAGGTCCGGGCCGGTGTTGACCATCGGCTGGAACTGGCCGTCCGGCAGCCGGTGCTTCCAGTCCCAGTCGCGGAAAACCGACGCGGTGACCACGTAATCGCGGTCGGTGGGAACGTTGAGCTCGCGGTGGTAGTAGTCCAGGAATGCCGCGGTGTACGCCGCGGTGATCGCGGCCGCCTGGGGGTCATACTCCGCATTCTGCGCCAGGGGGTCGAACGTGACGCCCGTAAAGCGGGAATCGAGCCGGCCCACCGTCTCCCGGTGCTCGCGCAGCAGCTCCTGGGTGTACTCCGGCTCCGTGACCCGAAGGTTGGCCTTCTTGATGTAGTCGACGGAGAGCCCGGTGAACTGATGCAGCCGCTCGGCGATCGAGTCGCGCGCGGCGCCCGAGAGTGCGTCGCCCTGGAGCAGGGCCGCCGCGTAGGGGCCCAGCGCCCACGCGCGCGCGTCGGCCATGAGCTGGCGCACGTCCTTCGGCGCCGACGGAAGCACATGATGATACCAGCTCGTCGCGGCGAAGGTGGGGACGAACAGCGGATAGGGCCGGTCGTTGCCGGGCCAGGAGAAGATCGCCTCCAGGTCGAGCGCCACCGACACCAGCGTGACGCCGTTGAAGGCCATCCCATCGCGGGTCTGCAAGTAGTCCACGATGCCGGCCGAGCGGGTCGTGCCGTAGCTCTCGCCGAGCAGGTACTTGGGCGAATTCCAGCGGCCGTTCTCGGTCACGTACTCCTTGATGAACCCGCTCACCGACTCGATGTCGGGGTCCACGCCCCAGAAGTCCTTGTTCTTCTTCTTGCCGACCGCGTGGCTGATGCCGGTGCCGACCGGATCGATCATCACGAGATCGGTGCGATCGATGATGCTGTAGGCGTTGTCGACCACCCGGTACGGCGCCGGCGGCGTGGCCTCGGCGTCCGCCGCCACGACGCGCCGCGGGCCGAGCGCGCCCATGTGGAGCCAGAGCGAAGCCGAGCCCGGCCCACCGTTGTAGGCGAAGGTGATCGGCCGAGTGGTCGGGTCCTTCGTGTCCTGCCGGGTGTAGGCGGTGTAGCCGATGCTCGCGACGGTGTCGCCGTGGTCGTCGCGCAGCAGCAACGTGCCGGCCGTGGCCGTGTAGGGCACCGTCTTGCCGCCGATCACGATGGAATGTTTTGTGACCCACTGCTCCGCCCTGGGCGGCGCGGCGGGCGGCTTCTTCGCGGCAGAGTCCTTGGGTTCGCCTTGAGCGGCGAGCGACAGGAACGGAACCAGCAACATCAACGGCGCGGCGAACAGACGAGTCCTGGGCATCGGGGGGTGGGTTGGGGTTGGTGTAGGCGCGTTCAGGTCCCGGGCTCCTGCGCCAGACGGGCGAGCCGGCTGCGCACCTCCTTGACGCCGGGCTGGAGCTCGGCATCGGCATCCTTCCAGAGATCCACGAAGTGCTGGTAAGAATCGGCGGCCTTCGCGCGGTTTCCCTTGGCCTCGTACAGCTCGCCGAGACGCTTGTAGGCTGCGGCCATCGCGAAGGGCTCCGCGGCCAGCCGGCCGATGACGGAGTGCGTCGCGATCAGGCGTTCGTACCCGACGCGCGCCGAGTCACTCCCGCCCTGGCGGTCGTAGAGGTTCGCGAGCTCGAACAGCCCGCATTCGCCACAGATGCCCTCGCGACTCGCCTCGCGATAGAAAGTCGCAGCCTCGTCCATCCGCCCTTCCGCCTCGGCGACCCGACCGTACACAAGAGGCCGGGGCAGCGCACCGCGGCGCACGCCGGCGGGTACGGTCGATTCGTACGCTTTGAGGGTGCGTCGCGCGAGGTCGCGCTTGCCGGCCGTGGCGTAGATCAGAGCGAGGCCGAGATACGGCCGGTCGACCGGCGCGAGCGAATCCAGCGGATGGCGCGCAAGAGCCGCCTGAACGGTTGACAGCGCTGCGTCGGACCGGCCGCGGTATTGCGCGTCGAGCATGGCGAGCTGGACCGCGCCGAAGATGTAGTCCCGGGGCTCGCCGCGCGCATCGCTCTCCGCCATGAAGTCGCGCCAGTGCTGGCCCGCCTCCGCAAGCCGGCCGCGCATCTCCGCCAGCCTCGCGAGCCCGCGGCTCGTCATCACCTGCACGGCCGGGCTCGCGGGGTGCGCGCGGCGCTCCTCCGTCATGATCTGTTCCGCGGCCGCATAATCCCGGCGCGCGAGCGCAAGCCCCCATTTGAGGTCGTACGCTGAAGCGGCACCGGCCGGGAGCTGTCGCACTCCGCGCTCTGCAGTAGCCGCGGCGGCGGCGAGGTTGCCCTGCCCAACTTGCGCGAACAGCGCATTGTTCAGGAAGGTCGCGTCAGGCGAGATTCGCAGACCGCGGGTCAGGAGACTCTCCGCCTCCGCCCAGCGCTGCTCCGTATTGAGGAGCAGCCCCAGATTGTTCAGCGCGACGGTGTTGTCGGGGTCCACGGTGAGCACGGCGCGGTAGGCCGCCTCCTCCCGCGGAGGATCGTACTCGACCTGGTCGTAGTAAAACGCGGCCGCGAGCTGGCGCTCGATCTCGGGCAGTCGGTCGCGGCGGATGAAGGCGCTGGTCGCCGCCGCCATCGACCGGGTGCGGGATGCGCCCATGTTGGAGAGCACGACGGCGAGCTTCCGATAGGCCATCGCGAACCCGGTGTCTGCCGCGATGGCGGCTTCGAGCAGTGGCGCCGCTTCTTCGTCCTGACCCATGTAGTTGAGGCGCGTCGCCTCGGAGTACTTGCGGAGCGCCGGCAGCGATGCGGTCGTGACTGACTCGAGCGGCGGGCTGGACCGGATGCTCACCAGCGACTCTCCGATCCGCTCGCGCAGCGCCCGCGACAGTCGGTCCATCGCCTTGAGCAGCTCGGAGGGCCCGTCGGCTGTCTCGCGCACTGCCGTCAGCACCCGCCCGTCCGATGCGCCAATGAGGCTTGCCGATAGCACGTATCCCGCGCCCACCGGATCGATCTGCCCGATCAACACGGCCTTGACGCCCGCGCGCTCCGCCACCTCGCGCGCCAGATCGGCCCCGAGCCGGGTGCCGGCCGGTCGCTGCATCCGGGTCAGCGCGTCGGCGACTTCGGCGTTGCCCACCAGGCGGAGCGTAGGTGACTGGGAGAGATCGACCCGGAGCGCCTCGGTGAGCGACGTGCCGAGCGTCGAGTCGCTCGCGTGGTTGTCGAAATCGGCGAGGATGAGCCGCTCGCGATCCTTGAGCACGCCGGACGCGACGAGCGTGCCCACCGGCCCGATGCCGAGGAGCCGCATCGCCGTGTAGCCGGCGGCGGTGACTGCGAGCCCGGCGAACGCCACGACCCCGCCGAGCAGTGCGTTCCGCCAGGTGAACCAGCGGGCCGCGCCGGTGTCGAGCGGCGGAGAGACGAGCGTGGTTCGGGCTACCGCGCGGCGCCGTTCGTGCCCGCCGGTCACCAGCATGATCGGAAGGCCCAAAGCGAGCAGCACGCCCGCGCCCCAGAGCACCCAATCCGGAAGCCCAAGCCGCTGCTCGAGCAGCCACGTGAGCGCGAACACCACAATCGCCGCAACGGCGAACAGCACCGCCACGCGCGCCGGATGCGCCCGGCGGATGGCGCGCGCGGTGCCCGCCGAGATCGTGGGCTGCGCGCTCGTCGGCGCCATTCCGCCGCTCGGCGTCGCCATCGCGTCGAGCTGCGGCACCAGCTCGGCCGCGCTCTGCCAGCGGTCCGCCGCGCGCTTCTCCAGGCAGCGCATGATGAGGCCGTTGAGCGCGGGGGATACCGCGGGACGGAAGCGCGACACGGGGTCCGCCGTCTGCGTGATCTGCGCGGCCAGGAGCGCCTGCGGCGTGGGCGCGGTGAACGGCGGCCGCCCCGCGAGCATCTCGTACGCCAGGGCGCCGATGGCGTAGATGTCCGCGCGATGGTCGACGTGGGGGTCCGCGGCCGCCTGTTCCGGCGCCATGTACGCCGGTGTCCCGAGCGCCACACC
The DNA here is from genome assembly GCA_036279355.1 of Gemmatimonadales bacterium. Lineage (NCBI taxonomy): Bacteria > Pseudomonadati > Gemmatimonadota > Gemmatimonadia > Gemmatimonadales > Gemmatimonadales bacterium. The sequence goes on along the minus strand of DASUJH010000060.1, from coordinate 179,442 downwards.
GAGCGACGTGAGCGAGCCGCCGCTGCCGCTCGAGGCGCTTACCGCCTTGGCCACGCCGAAGTCGGTCACCACGGCGTGCCCCTCGGAGAGCAGCACGTTGTCCGGCTTGATGTCGCGGTGGACGACGCCGTTCCGGTGCGCGTACGCCAGCGCGTCCACCACCTCGCGCAGGATGCGCACTGCCTCGGTCACCGGCAGCTCACCCTCGCGGGCGAGCTTCACCCGGAGCGACTCGCCGGCGATGAACGGCATGACGTAGAAGAGGAGGTCGCCCTCTGCCCCGGCGGTGAGGAGCGGGACGATATGCGGGTGCTGCAGGCGCGCCGCGAGCTGGATCTCGCGCTCGAAGCGCTCGGCATTCACGCCGGCCCCCATCTCGGGCGGCAGCACCTTCACCACCACCTGGCGCCCGAGGCGGACCTCTTCCGCGAGAAAGACGCGGCTCATCCCGCCGCCGCCCAGCTCGCGCTTGATGCGGTAGGTCTCGCCGACGGCACCTTGCAGCCGCGCCTGGAGGTCTATCTGAGACTCCGAAGGAGGGACGGTGAAAACTAGAGGCCCCGGCGCGCGCCGGCCAGTCGGGCCGGCGCTAGCAACTCACGCACGCGGTCGGCGCTCAAGCCGCGCTCGAGCTTGCCGCCGCGCGCGAGCGAAATCGTGGACGTCTCCTCCGAGACCACCAGCACGAGCGCATCGCTCTCCTCTGAGAGGCCGATGGCCGCGCGATGCCGGGTGCCGAGCGAGCGGTCCGCGATGGCGTACTGGGCGAGCGGCAGGATGCACCCCGCACCCACGATCTCGTGGCCCCGCACGATCACCGCGCCGTCGTGGAGCGGCGCGTAGGGGCTGAAGATGCTCGCCAGGAGATCGGCCGACACCCCGGCCCGCATGGCGGTGCCGGTGGCGAGCCATTCCTCGAGCGAGCCGTCCTGCTCGATTGCGATGATGGCGCCCGTCGCGCTCCGGCTCAACCGGTCCACCGCCTGCGCGATCTCGTCCGCCGCCGCCGCGACGCGCGGGCCACCAAAGAGCGCAAAGAGCCGCGACTGCCCGAGCCGCGCGAGCGCGTGGCGCAGCTCCGGCTGGAAGACCACGAGCGCGGCGAAGGCGCCGTAGGTGAACACCACCCCAAGGAGGTAGGTGATCATCGACAACTTGAGCGCAAACGCGGCGGCGTAGATCGCGGCGAGGACCAGCACGCCGAGGAGGATCTGCAGGGCGCGCGTGCCGGCGAGAAAGCGGAGCAGCCGGTAGAGGACGGCGGCGACGATCAAAATCTCGAGCAGGTCCCGCCAAGTGGGCGTGGCCAACGGAATCTGCTCGAGGTGCACTAGGAACCTCCGACCGCCTGTGCGACGGTGAGCGCCTCGCGCGCGGCGGCGACGTCGTGGACCCGGAAGAGCCGCGCGCCGCGCTCCCAGGCGAGCGCGCACAGCGTAGCGCTGGCGCGGTCGCGGTCCGCCGGCTGGGCCTGGGCCGCCGTGGACCCCGCCGCGGCGCCGACGAAACGTTTGCGTGAAGGGCCGACCAGGATGGGCCGGCCGAGCGCGGTGAGCGCCGAAAGCCCATCGAGCAGCAAGATATTTTGCTCGACCGTCTTGGAGAAGCCGAACCCGGGGTCCAGCGCGATCGACTCGGGCGCCACCCCGCGCGCCACCGCCGCCGCCGCCGCCGCGCCCAGCTCGCGCAGCACCGCGCCGGCCACATCGCCTTCGCCATACTCGGCGTGGGTGTACGACGCGATCTCGAGCAGGCTGCCGCGCGAGTGCATGAGCACCACGCCCGCGCGCGCGGCCGCCGCCACGTCGGCCATCGCCGGATCGAGCCGGAACGCGGTCACGTCGTTCACGACGGCGGCGCCCGCATCGAGCGCTGCGCGTGCCACGCCGGACTTGACGGTGTCCACCGAGACGAGCACGCCCGGATGGTCTCGCACCAGCGCGGCGATCACGGGCACTACGCGCGCGCGCTCCTCGGCCTCGCGTACGCTCTCGGTGCGGCCGGGCCGGGTGGACTCGCCACCCACGTCGATCACCGCCGCGCCCTCGGCCACGAGCCGCTCGGCGTGCGCGCGCGCGGCGTCGAGCGCGGCAAACCGGCCGCCGTCCGAGAAACTGTCCGGTGTGACATTGAGAATGCCGACGAGCACCGGCCCGTCGAGCGCGAGCGGCCCGCGCGCGGTGAGCCATTGGCTCGCCGGCTCCGGCGGCATGGCGAGCCCGACCTGCACGCTCAGCTCGCGCAGGGCCTCGGGCGCGGTCCACGGGCGCGCCAAGGCGCTCAACCGGGATCGGCTGCCCGAGAGCACTGCCCAGTCGTCGCCGGTCAGGACCTCAAGGCCGAGTTGCCCCGCGAACCGGACCAGCGACTCGAGCGTCGCCTGGTCCAGTGCGGTGAGATGGAATGCGAGGGGGAAGATCCCGCCGGCGGCGGTTGCGGCCGGCGCCGGCTCCCATCCGTGCGCGCGGAGCGCGGTCTCGACCGCGCGCGCGGAATGGGTTGCCAGCGGAACGACGTTCACACGCCCGCGCTCACCCGCGGACGCGCCGCCTCACGCGCCGGCGGGTTCGGCCGGCGGTGCGCCGAGGATCGGCGCGCGCGAGGGCTGCGGCGCCGGCTTGGGGGCCGTGGCAGCAGGCACCGGCGATGGCGGCTCGCTCGGCGGGAGCCGCGGCGGAAGCGGCGCGCCTCTCACGAGGCGGTCCAGGTCCTCGCGGTCGATCGTCTCGCGATCGAGCAGCGCATGCGCGATGCTGTCGAGCAGCGGACGGTTGGCCGAGAGGATTTCGGTGGCGCGTGCGTACGCCTCGTCCACCAGGCGCTTCACCTCGGCGTCCACCATCTGCGCGGTGCGCTCCGAGATCTCGCGCCGCTGGGCGAACTCGCGGCCCAGGAAGATTTCCTGCTCCTTATCGCCCACCGCAAGCGGACCGACCACGTTGCTCATGCCGAACTGCGTCACCATCCGGCGGGCGAGCGCAGTGGCACGCTCGATATCGTTCCCCGCCCCGGTCGTCACCTTTTCGGCGCCAAACACCAGCTCCTCGGCCACCCGCCCGCCGAAGAACATCGCGAGACTGCCGATCAGCCACTCCTTGGTGTAGTTGTGACGATCGACCTCGGGGAGCGAAGCGGTGAGGCCGAGGGCGCGGCCGCGCGGCACGATCGTGACCTTGTGCACCGGGTCGCTGCCCGGCGTCTTGAGGGCAACGATGGCGTGACCGGCCTCGTGATACGCGGTGAGGCGGCGCTCGTCTTCGGTGAGCACGAGGCTCCGCCGCTCGACGCCAAGCATCACCTTGTCCTTCGCCTCCTCGAAATCGATCATGTCGACCAGGCTCTTGTTCTTCCGCGCCGCGAGCACCGCGGCCTCGTTCACCAGGTTGGCGAGGTCCGCGCCCGCCATACCCGGCGTGCCCTTGGCGATCACGTCGAGCCGCACGTCGGCGGAGAGCGGGATCTTCCGGGTGTGCACCCGAAGGATGCCTTCCCGCCCGCGCACGTCGGGCGCGTCGACCACGATCTGCCGGTCGAAGCGCCCCGGCCGGAGCAGCGCCGGGTCGAGCACGTCGGGCCGGTTGGTGGCGGCGATGAGAATGACGCCTTCATTCGACTCGAAGCCGTCCATCTCGACCAGCAATTGGTTCAGCGTCTGCTCCCGCTCGTCGTGGCCCCCGCCCAGACCGGCGCCGCGATGCCGGCCCACTGCGTCGATCTCATCGATGAAGATGATGCACGGCGCGTGGCTCTTGCCCTGCTCGAAGAGGTCGCGCACCCGGCTCGCGCCCACGCCGACGAACATCTCGACGAAGTCGGACCCGGACATCGAGAAGAAGGGGCGCCCTGCTTCGCCGGCCGCCGCCTTGGCCAGGAGCGTCTTGCCGGTACCGGGGGGCCCCACGAGCAGCGCGCCCTTAGGCAAGCGTCCGCCCAGCCGGGTGAACTTCTGCGGATCCTTCAGGAACTCGATGATCTCCTGCAGCTCGACCTTGGCCTCGTCCGCGCCGGCCACGTCGGCAAAAGTGATCTTGGGCGTGTCACCCGCGAGCAGCTTTGCCTTGGACTTGCCGAACGCGAACGCGCGGCTGCCGCCCGCCTGCAGTTGCCGCAGCAGGAAGAACCAGAGGCCGAGGATCACGATCCACGGAAGGGCCGCGATGAGAATTGCGGTGATGCCGCCCTTGGGCTCGCGCGCCACGATGTCGACGCCAGCGCTGTCGAGCTTCTGGATCAACTCCTCGCTGTTGGCGATCGGCAGCAGTACCTGGAAGCTCTTCGCCTGTCGGCCGTCCTGCGCCACCGGCGCGTTGAAGTCGCCCTCGACGCGTTTGCCGTCGAAGATCTCCACCTGCTTTACGTTCCCCGCATCGAGCTGCTTGATGAACTCGGTGTAGGAGAACTCCTGAGTCGGGCTCCGCTGACGGCTCATCATCTGGAACAGCGCCAGCGCGAGTAACCCCACCAGCAGCCACAGGGCGAGGTTCTTGCTCAGGTTTCCCCAGCTCGGTCGCGGGGGTCTCGTTGGGAGTCGGTCTGCCATCTATGTCAATCCAGCTCTGAGTCGAGTCGAGCCATCACTCCAGGTCCGCAATGAACGGAAGGTGGCGATAGTTCTCGGCATGGTCGAGGCCGTAGCCCACCAGGAACGCCGGGGGTGCCCGAAAACCGACGAACCGCAACTCGGCCGGCGGATCGGGCGCCAGATGCTTATCGAGCAGCGCGCAAATCGCTAGGCTCTGCGGCCGCCGCTCACCCAGCAGCCCGGTGAGGCGCTGCAAGGTGCGTCCACTATCAATTATATCCTCAACGAGGAGAATGTGTTTGCCGCCCACGTCGGTTTCGGGATCGTAGAGCAGCCGCACCTTTCCGCTTGACACCTTGTCCGGTCCGTAGGAGCTGGCCACCAGAAAATCCACCTGAATCGGCCGCTCGATCTTGCGCACCAGGTCGCTCAGAAAGATGAAGCTCCCCTTGAGCAGGCCGAGCACCAGGAGATCGCCGTCGGGGTAGGCCTCGGTCACCGCGCGGCCCAGCTCGGCCACGCGACTCGCGATCGCGGCCTCGTCGAAGACGATGGAGCGGATCGGCCGGCCGCCGGTGCGGCGGAGGATCTCAGGCGGGCTCAGCATCGTCCCGCGTGCCGGCGCCGCGCACCGCCTCCACATGGAGCGCCTCATCACCCGGCGCGGGCACCAGCCCGGCCGACCGGCAGATGCCGGGGAGCCAGACGATGGCGCCCTCGTGCTCCACCACGGGCCAGCCTGCCCGCTCGCTTCGCGGCACGCGGGCGTCCTGGAAGCAACGCACCAGCAACCGGTGGCCGGCGCCGCCCAATGGGTGCAGCCGTTCGCCGGGACGCCACGGCCGTACAACGAGCGCGTCGAGTCCGCGATCTCCGGCTCGGAACCAGGCGTTCGATGCCGAACGCTCCTGGCGCGGCGGGGCCGTGTCGTGCGTCCAGGTGAAGCGCCAGTCGCCCCAACGGGCTGCACCCATTTGTCCGGAAAGCCGCTGGGCCTCGAACGGCGGCGTCTGGGCCCGGCCCAGCTGGAGCCGCCCAAGCAGGAGCCGGCCGAAAGCACGCTCCGCCTTCCACTCGCCGCCGAGCGGGACCCAGGTGCCGCTTTCGCCCAGCCGCACGAGTGCGAGCACCCGTTTGGCGCGCTTCGGTCCGAGCAAGATTCCGGCGCGTCGCGCCAATGCCAAGATCAAGCATTCCGCCAAGTTATTACCGCACACCTCGAGTGGTTCGAGAGCGCAGGAAACCCCGCTGCGCCCGGTCCGGACCTCGAGTCCGGGCAGCAGATCGAGCAGCTCGTTCCACCCGGCCCGATCGGCAGCGGCACCGGCCGCCACCCGATTCAGCCGGCGCGGAACGTCGGGCAGGCGGCGCTCCAGCGCGGGCAGAATCTCGGTGCGCAGCCACGCCCGGAGGTGTCTCGGATGCTGGTTCGACGGGTCTTCCCAGAGATGCGCACCGGCGGATTGCACGTGCCGGGCCAACTCGTTGCGTGAGAATGGCAGCAGCGGTCGAAGGATTGTGCCTCGCCGCGCGGCCATGCCCGCGAGCCCCGCCGGACCGGTGCCGCCGAGGACGCGCATCAGCACCGTCTCGGCCTGATCGTCGGCGTGATGCGCCGTCACGATGAAGACAGCGCCGGCCTCAGCGCGCATCGCCTCGAGCGCCTCGTACCGGGCAGCGCGCGCGGTCGTCTCGCTCGCTTCGGCGCCGAGCGCGAGTGTCCGCATGGCGAAGGCAAGTCCGTAGCGGTCGGCGAGCGCGCGTACCATCTCGGCCACGCGGGCACTCTCCGGATGGATTCCATGGTCCACGTGCGCCACGACGAGCTCGAGCGCGAGCTCGCCGCTCACGCCCGCGAGCAGGTCGAGCAACGCCACCGAGTCCGGTCCACCGGAGACGGCGGCGATCAACCGCACCGGCGTCGGGCCCAGATCGAGCGTCACGAGGTGACGGCGAAAGGCCGCGGGCAGGGAGCGCGGCCGCGGCACACGGGACGGCCTCATGGGGGAAAGCTAGCCCCGAAAAGGTCGAAGCCCCGCCACGCCGGGCACGCGCGCGGGCGGGGCGAGGCGGGGGGAGCCCGGCGCGGTGCGACGCGTCAGATCGCCCCGGGCTCGGGGACGTCGCACCAGTTGAGGAACGCGACGATTTCCGCCGCCTCGGCCAGCGTCGCGACCGCGAGCGCAAACCCGCCCCGCTCAACCGTCGGCAGCGCCAATCCGATGAAGCGGCTCACCCCGCGCGGGCTGGCTTCGCCGACGTGCCACGGACCGACTACGTAATGCTCGAGCGCCACGCCGAACCGCCGCGCCTCACCCGTGAGCCGCTCGAGCAGCTTGCACGCAAGCGGCTCGGCCGTTCCCGGGCGGCGGCTGAGCTGTGATGAAGTATCCAGGATCTCGCGGGCGAGCCGACCTGCATCGGTGCGGTGCATCGAAGTCATGGGCCTCTCATCCGTCTTCACCGTCGGCCACGAGGGTGAAGCGGGGGATGGCCGCGTCGAAGCCGGCGCCGTCGGCGCGGACGAAGTGGTACTCGCCTTCCATGTAGCCGCCGGGCGACTTGAGCTCGCAGAAGCTTCGATACTCGTGCACCCGTCCCGGCGCGATCACCGGCTGCTCACCGATTATGCCCGGCCCTTCCACTTCGTGATCCTGACCGATCGAGTCGTGAATGCGCCAGTGCCGGGCGACGAGCTTGGCCGGCTGCCCGCCGACATTCTCGATCCGGACGAAGTAGGCAAAGACGTAGCGCGCCCGCGCCGGATCCGAATGCTCGGCCAGGAACTGCGGCCGAACCGTAATCCGGATCGCATTGGTCTGGCGGTAGAAGAACGGCCGCCGCTTCATCGGGCGCTGCATGGGGCCTCGCGGCTCGAGCCGGGGGAATGCGTCGTAGCATACCAAGCGGCACAGGCAAGGTCCAGCGGCGCCGCTCAGCCCGGATCCGCCGGCGCCAGGCTACGCTCCTCGGCGAGCAGCACCGGATAGGGGATCGAATCGGGCCAGAGGTGGAGGCCGACGCGGTCGCCATCCACCCAGACGACACGCGCCCGCACCACGAGCGTGGCGGAGGCGCGCGGCCGGAGTGTGCCCTCCAGCCGCGCGCCCAGCGTGGGGCGCGCTGCACCCGGCGCCAACACGAAGAGCAGCCCCTCGGCCGAGAGATCCAGCACGGCGTGATCCTGCCCGTCGAGATTGAGAACCGGGCGGCGGGCCGGCGGATAGTGGATCCGGACGTGCGAGCGGGTGTTCTCGTAGCCCATGGCGCTGAAGCTCCGGGGCCGGATGCGCAGCGACTTACGACTGGAGACCACTCCGGACCGCTGCTTCGACGGCGCGCGGCGCGGCGCGGCCCGAGCGAATGGTCCGCAAGCGGCGGGCGGCCTCGAGGAGAATGTCGTCCGTCTTGCAGAAGACGAAGCGCACGAGCGCCCGGCCGGCGTCCGGGTCATGGAAAAAGCTCGACCCCGGGACCGGTGTCACGCCCGCCTCGCGCGAGAGCCAGACGGCGAATTCGGTGTCGGAGAGATCGCTTAGATCGGAGAAATCGGCGAGGATGTAGTAGGCGCCCTCGGGCGGCGTGCAGCGAAAGCCCGCGTCGGCAAGAGCGCCATGCAAGAGATCGCGCCGGGCGCGATACGCGGCGGCCAATTCGGTATAGAAGCGCTGGTCGAGGCGGTCGAGCGCCACGGCCACTGCCTCCTGCAGCGGGGCCGGCGCGCCGACGGTGAGAAAGTCGTGCACCTTGCGGATCGCGTCGGTGAGCGCCTCGGGCGCCACGATCCAGCCGATCCGCCAGCCGGTCACGCCGAAGGTCTTGGATGCGCCGCTGATGGTCACGGTGCGCTCGGGCATGCCCGGGAGCGTCGCGATCGGCAGGTGCTCGCCGTGATACACCATGTGCTCGTAGATCTCGTCGGTGATCGCGAGGCAGTCGTGCCGCACACAGAGGTCGCGGATCGCCTCGAGCTCGCCGCGGGTGAGGACCCGCCCCGACGGATTGGACGGCGTATTGACGATGATCGCGCGGGTGCGCGGCGAGCAGGCGGCCGCCAACCGGTCGAGATCCAGCGGCCTCCCCGGCTCGAGCGGCACGAAGACCGGGCGCGCGTCGGAGAGGATGGTGTCGGGCCCGTAGTTCTCGTAGAAGGGCTCGAAGACGATCACCTCGTCACCGGGATCCACCAGGGCGAGCATCGCCGCCATCATGGCCTCGGTGGCGCCGCAGGTTACCGTGATCTCGCGCTCCGGATCTGCGTCGAGCCCGTACCAATCGCGATACTTCCGCGCGAGCGCACGCCGCAGGCGCTCCGCACCCCAGGTGATGGCGTACTGGTTCACGTCCGCGTGGATCGCCTCCACGGCCGCCGTCTTGAGCAGGTCCGGGCAGGCGAAGTTCGGAAAGCCCTGCGCGAGGTTGATCGACTGATACTCGCGGGCGAGCCGGGTCATCCCGCGGATCACCGACTCGCGGAATCCGTGGGTCCGTCGGGCGGTCGTCATGTTCGCTTGGCTCGGGGCGGGGTCACGCCGGAAGTATAGTGACGCGCGGGCCGGCGCGGACCGGTCACTCTCCTTCGGACTTCTCCGATGCCTTTGCGCGCTGCGCGGCCAATATGCTTTCGACGGCCGTGAGGAGCTCGTCGCGGGTGAACGGCTTATCGAGCACCGCGTCGCGACCGAGCTCCATGCCGCTCTCGAGCAGCACCTGATCGTTGTGCGCCGACATGAACAGGATGCGCTGCGCCGGCCAGCGCGCGTGGATGTGGGAGGCGAGCGCGACACCGTTCACCTCCGGCATCACTACGTCGAGCACGATGAGGTCCGGGCGTCCGCGCTCCATGACGTACATCGCCTCTTCCGCGTCCTCGGCCTCGAGCACGCGATAGCCGGCGTCGTTGAGGTAGCGGTACGTCACCCGGCGGACGACGGCCTCGTCGTCCACCACCAGCACGCTCGCGATGAGGCCGCGGCCGCTCGAGCCCGACCGGGTGAGCCACGCGTCCCGCCAGATCATGTGTTACACCGCACTACAGGCATCATGCCCGGCAATATAGTCCGCCGGCGCGCGGGGCGGCGGTGGCCATCGTCACGGGTGGGACACTGCTCCGCACACCCCATTGACCTGGGCCGTCCCGCTCTGCGAGTTTCCGACTCCCCCGTCCACGCTTGACTCGGGTTCAATTCATTGCCCTCAGGGTTTCCCCGCCAGGGCGCCGGCGCCGCTCTCGCGCGCGCGGCGCTCCCCATCGTGGCCCGCATGCTCATGGCGGCGCTCGTGCTGCTCCCGGCGGTGGCCTGCGCGTCGCGGATCGGGCCGCAGACCTTCGGCGACGCCATCGCGCCGATCACGCCGCCGGCGGTCTATGCCGAGTGGTACGCCCAGCTTGCGACCTGCCTGGGCGACAGCGCGCAGGCACGGCCGTTCAGCGCCATCCACTGGTACCGGGCCCGCCCGGCGGCGCGATTCACCGACCCCCGCACGGGCGAGGTGCTCGCCGGATTCTGGACCGCTCGGCGGGAGGCGATCATTTTGGGGGCGCCGTACGTGGACGATCCCGCCGTCGTGAAACACGAGTTGCTGCACTACCTCCGCGACGTGGGCGACCACAACGATCCGGCGTTTCGCGAGGGCAACCGATGCGGCGTTGCGCCTTCACCGGCGGCAGCCGTGGCGAGCGCATCGCAGGCCAACTGAGGCGGCCGGCAGCGCGCCCCCGCTCCGCGCTGACGCCGCGGCGGGGGCTCAGCGACGCGAGGCGGCCGCGATGATGCGGCGCACGTACACGAAGCGGCGAATACCCCAGGCGCCGCACGCCAAGCCGAGCAGCACCAGCACTCCGCCGGTGGCGGCAAGCCACTGTGCCTCGAAGAACCTGATCAGGCCCAACCCCATCGCGGCGAGCGCGGCCGCGGTCCGCAGGTACGCGAGGAGCGTGCGCTCGTTGGAGAGCGCCGTCAGCTCCTGAGCGAGCCACTCCTCGAGATGCATGTCCTGCACGGCTCGCCCCCTTCGCGGAATCCCGACCACCGCTACTGAACGTGCACGATCCGCGCGACCGACGGCACCCCTTGTTGATCGAGCACGAAGAGCATGTAGTGGCCCGGCGGCGCCGTCGTGGCGCGATCGGGCGCGGTCACCGTGACCGAGCCGGCATTGCGCCCCGTGATGGCCAGCTCGAGGAAGCGCTGGTTCATGTTGAAGGCATGGGTCACCGCGGAGAGCCGGATCAGCGTGACCCGCGCGATGCCGGACGCGTCCGGCGTCCCGATCGTGAAGCTCTGGCCGTAGCTCACATCGCGCGGGGCCGACGCGATCGTGGGGCGCGCGCCCTTGAAGAGATACGGCGGCGCAAAGATCTCTGCATTGAGTTGCCGCGGCGCGTTGTCCGTGTCACCTGAGCCGGTGTGGAGTATGCGGCCGTCGGGCAGCAGCAGCGTCGTCGCGTGATACCCGCGCGGCACGCTGCTGCTGGCGAGCGTGGTCCACTGCTCCGTGTGCGGATCCCAGAGCTCGGCGGCGAACACCGCGCTCGAGAGGTCGTTGAAGCCGGCGGCGGAAGTGTCGCCGCGGCTCAGGCCACCGGTGACGAGCACGGTGCCGTCGGGAAGCACGGTCGCGTTGAGGTGACGCCGTGGGTGGGCCATCGACGCTACCGATCTCCAAGTTGCCGCCTGGTCGTTCAGGTCGATGACTTCGGCGCTCGCCGTCGGCGGCCGGCCACCGCCCACGAGGAGGATCTTGCCGGGCTCGTACATCACTGCCGAGCCGTAGTCCCGCGGGGCGCCGAAGCGCGTGCTGGTCGTCGGCGTCCAACTCCCCGAGCCACTGGCCGAGTAGTAGCCCGACGTAGGCTGCTGACCGACGTAGAAGACGTCGCCGTTCGGCGCGAGAAACAGGCGGGGGTAGTCGGGAATCAGACGGTGCGTGCCCGGCAATTCGGTCCAGCCGCTTCCAGTCCAGAGCTCGGCCGTGGGCACCAGAATGCCGTTCTGGTCCTCGCCGGACACGGCGAGCACGTTGCCGTTGGCGAGTGTGGTCAACGTGGGGTACCAGCGCCCGTGGTGCATGGGAGGCTCGACCACCCATTGCTCGGTATACGGATCGAAGATGTTCGTGTTGGGGAGACCGCGGCCGCTCGAGATGTGCCCGCCGGCGACCAGCACCCGGCCGTCCGCCAGCAGCGTGTGGCCGGCGCAGAAGACGAGCGACGGGCTCGGTTTGGGCGTGAAGGCCCCGGTGGTCGGATCCCAGAGCTGTGGGTCGCCTTCACCGCCGAAGCTCAGCACCTTCCCGGTCGGCAGCAGGATGAGGTGCACCGCGACGATGGGCCAGGCGAACGGCGCCGACCAGGATCCCGTCGTGGTCTCGGGCCCGGTGGGCGGGGGCGCTGGCGGGGGCGGCGGCGCGGATTCGCACGACCTCCGGCCGTTGGCCGCCGTCGCCACCGTCGAATCGCGCCACGTGAGACGCACCGTGCCGGTCGCCTTGGTGGCGAACACGGTGTCGCTCGGCGTGGAGTCGTTGATGCGGGCGGCGAGCGTCAGCTTGCCGCTCTCGCTGCTGCCTTCGACCGTGTAGCTGAGGGGGACGGCGACCGCGTTCGCGTTGGTCGCGCGGAACTTCGTGTCGCAGAGATAGCTCAGCTTGAGCTTCGAGGCGTCGACCGGCGGCGTGGCCGACGAGGGCTCGCCCGCGGACGGGTGATCGTTCGCGGGTGGGGACGTTCCGGGGTCAGTCGGTATCGGGGACCCGCCGCATGCGTGGATGGCGAGCGCAAAGGCGGTGGACAGCAGGAGGGCGAGCGCGCCGACCGCGCTCGCTCGTTGTCGGGGATTGGACATCGCGGGGAGCGGCGGGCGCCGCTGAAGATTTCAGAGGAGTGGAGAAACCGTCGGCGTGCGATCTCCGCGCTGGCGCCTGCAATTCCACCGATCGATACAAACTCCGCCATTGCTGTGCACGCTCCGGGTCGAGGCGGCCCACCGATTGGACCGCGCGCGTGCGCGGTGCACGTGGCGTGCCGGGTGACGCCATGTTCTGGTGCGCTGATCGCGGACGGATATGTGATCCAGCGCACGAAACGTCCGCAACGGTGTTGCGGGTCGGGTGCGACAACGGAAGGAAGAACTTCGCCACCCTCTTCACGGATCACCATCGGGCGACGGGCGAGGTGTACACCACCACTGATCTCACCACTGATCTCACCACCGCATTTGCCTACCAGGCTCCGGGCACGCCGGCGGGAGCGTGGCTCGAGGCGGCCTTAAGGAATCTCCCCTCCACCTTAACTTCGGAGCCCGCCACGATCTGGCTGCTGGCTTCCGGGCTCGGCTGTTTCGGTGGGCTCGGTGCGTGCCGGCGGCGGGGAGTGCGAGATAGTCGGCCTGAGACCACGCATGAGAAAGCCCCCGGACCCGAGAGCCCAGGAGCGTGTGAGGACGATAGCAGGGGTGGGACTCGAACCCACGACCCCGGCATTATGAGTGCCGTGCTCTAACCACCTGAGCTACCCTGCCAGGCACCACGCCACATCGCGCGCACGCACAAGGCGCACTGTCTGCGCGCGGCCACGAAACTTACACCCACGCACGCCGCCTACCGCGACGCCGAGTCCCCCGCCTCCGCCGGCACCAGCTTGTAGAGAAACTCCCCCTTCCGGATCATGCCGAACGACTCGCGCGCCACCCGCTCCTGAACCCGCGGGTCGTGCTCGATCGCGCTCGCCGCCTTCCCCAGCGAGTCTACCGCCTGCTGGAGCGCCGCCACCTGCGCGCGCTCGGCCCGCTCCTGGCGCCGGAGCCGGACCAGGTCCCACGTACTGAATTCCCCCCCCTGAAGTGCGAAGAGCAGCGCGCCGCCCAGCGCCGCGAGCGCCGCCCAGCGCAGAGGCGTCACAGCGGATAGAGGTCTCGGCCGGGGTAATGCGCCAGCTCGCCGAGCTCCTCGGCGATGCGGAGCAACTGATTGTACTTCGCAATGCGGTCGGTGCGGCTGGCGCTCCCCGTCTTGATCTGCCCCGCGCCGCTCGCCACCGCGAGATCGGCGATGAACGTGTCCTCGGTCTCGCCGGAACGGTGGGAGATGACAACGCCATAGGCGCTCCCCTTCGCCAGCTCGATGCACTGGAGCGTTTCGGTCAGCGTGCCGATCTGGTTCAGCTTCACCAGGATTGCGTTGGCCACGCCCTCCTCGATGCCCCGCCCCAGTCGATCGACGTTGGTCACGAAAATGTCGTCGCCCACGAGCTGCACCCGGTCGTGCAGGCGCTCGGTGAGCTGCTCCCATCCCTCCCAATCGTTTTCCGCGAGACCGTCCTCGATCGACACGATGGGGTAGCGATCGACCCACTGCGCGTAGAGGTCGATCATCTGCGCCGCGGTGCGGCGCCCCCCGTCGCTTTTCTTGAACACATAGGTGCCGTCGTCGTAGAACTCGGACGCGGCGGGGTCGAGCGCAATAGCCAGGTCGCGGCCCGGCTGGTAACCTGCCGCCTCGATCGCCTGCATCACCGCGTCGAGCGCCGCCTCGTTGGACGGAAGCATCGGCGCGAAACCGCCCTCGTCACCGACCGCGGTCGAGAGCCCCTTCTTGGCCAGCACCTTCTTGAGCGCGTGGAAGACCTCGACCCCCATGCGGAGCGCCTCGGGAAATGCCTCCGCCCCGATCGGTACCACCATGAACTCCTGCACGTCCACGTTGTTCGACGCGTGGGCGCCGCCGTTGAGGATGTTCATCATCGGCACCGGAAGCACGCGCGCCATCGGGCCGCCCAGATACCGATACAGCGGCAACCCGACGTCCTGCGCCGCCGCGCGGGCCACGGCGAGCGAGACGCTCAGGATGGAATTCGCGCCGAGCTTGCTCTTGTTCGGCGTGCCGTCGAGCTCGAGCATCTCGGCGTCCACCGCGATCTGGTCGGTGACGCTCATGCCCTCGAGCCGCGGCCCGATCACTTCGTTCACGTTTCGCACCGCTTCGGTGACGCCCTTGCCGCCGTACCGCTTGGGGTCGCCGTCGCGCAGCTCGACCGCCTCGTGCTCGCCGGTGCTCGCGCCGCTCGGCACCGCGGCACGTCCCTGCGCGCCGCTCGAGAGCACGACGTCCGCCTCGACGGTGGGATTTCCCCGGCTGTCGAGGATTTCGCGGGCGTGGACCTCGATGATGGTAGACATGGGCGCGGAACCTATGCGGCGCCTCCGACTGCGTCAACGCCGGCTTCCTGCGCGACGAACCATGCGCGAACCTCATGCTGCAGGCGCCGCGCATCCGCCGCGTCGAGGCCCGCTGTCGGGATCGGCTCGCCCACCGTGAGCCTGATCGGCCCGCGGCGAAGCCGAAGGGTTCCGCGCGGCATGACGTCGTGCGTGCCCGCGAGGTACACCGGCACGAGGGGCACGCCGGCGGCGATGGCGAGCACGAACGCGCCCTTCTTGAATCGGTGCAGCCGCCCGTCGGCGCTCCGCGTTCCCTCGACGAACACGACGACCGACCGACCCGCGCACGCCTCGCGCACGGCGGAGTCGTACGCGTGAACGCCGGACGCCGGGTCGTGCCGGTCGAGCGCGATCTGACCGGTGGCGCGAATCGCGTCGCCGAAGATGGGAATGCGCAAGAGCTCCCGCTTGGTAATGAAGCGGACCAACCCCGGCAGCAGCGCGAGCAGCACCCAGATGTCCACGAACGACGCGTGGTTCGATGCGTAAACGTAGGGCTGCCCCGCGTTCAGGCGATCGAGGCCTACCGTCTCGACATGGAGCCCCGATGTGCGGAGCAGCTGCCGGCCCCACGCGCGCGGCTCCCGATCGAGCATCGCACCCGGCTCAGCGCGGCCGCCGAGGAGGCCGGCCACGATGGCTCGCGTGCCGTGCCACGCAGTGAGCGAAATGAGTGCGACAAAGCACCGGACGGCGTACATCGGAGGGATCAGCGGAAATGATCGAACCCGCGGAGGGTGACGGCGGCGCCGCGCGCCAGGAACCGCACGCCGGCACCTTGGCGCGCGAGGCCGATGCGGGTGAGCCGGAGTCCCGTGGCGGCGGTGAACGCGGCGGCGCCCGCGGACCCGAACGCGGGCGGGAGAGCGGCAAGCAGCTCATAGTCCTCGCCGCCTTCCGCCGCAAACGCGGAGGCTGCCGCCGCGTCCGCCACAGCCGGCTCCACGCCTTCGGCGACCGGGATGCGCTCCAGCTCGAACTCGAGCGCCACGCGCGACGCTGCGGCAAGGTGCTCCGCATCGCCGGCGAGGCCGTCGCTCAGGTCGAGCATGGCGCGGGCGCCATGCCCGGCGAGCCAGCGCCCCGCGGCGATGCGCGGCTCGGGGTGCGCAAAGGCCCGGCGGGCGGCGGGCGCGGGCTCCTCGCCACGGCGCCACGCCAGAACCGCGGCGCGTGCGCCGCCCAGAGCGCCGGTGACCCAGATGCCGTCGCCGGACTCTGCACCTGCGCGGGTCACGGGCCGCACCGCGCGACCGACGACGGTCGCGGTGATGCTCCAGACCGGCCCCGTCGAGAGATCCCCGCCGAGCACGCGGGCGCCCACCGACGCGGCGGCGGCGCCCACGCCGCGCATGATCGCCACGAGGTCCGCGCCGCTACCATCGGCGGCGGCCGCGCCGCTCACGAGCGGCGCGGCCACCGCCGCCAGAAGGCCGATCGGCTCGGCGCCTTCCGCCGCCAGGTCGGAAAGGGCCGCCGCGGCGGCGCGCCAGCCGATTTCCTCGAACGCGAGCCATTCGCGCCGGAAATGCACGCCCTCGAT
Source organism: Gemmatimonadales bacterium (assembly GCA_036279355.1). Classification (NCBI taxonomy): domain Bacteria; kingdom Pseudomonadati; phylum Gemmatimonadota; class Gemmatimonadia; order Gemmatimonadales; species Gemmatimonadales bacterium. Next base: position 163,157 of record DASUJH010000060.1, on the reverse strand, counting down.
GCTTGCGTCGGTGCTGAGGGCGAGGGTGACGGCGTCACGTTCGGGCTGCCCCTCGCACACGGGAACGAGCGCGCAGTCGTCGTCCAGCGCGCCGGCGCCGCTCGCGAGCGCCGCGGCGATTGCCCGAATGCGATCGAACTCCGCACCCGCGCCGAGGCCGCTCAGCGTCATCTGTGTCCCGGCATCATGGCGCCCGCTCACCGCGCGCTCCGGCTATTCACACGGTTTCGGGCGCCGCGAGCGACAGCAGCACCGGCGGCCGCGCCGCGGGCGGCGCTACGCGCAGCACCTCCCACTCCCGCCAGAGGTCGGGGAGCGCCGCGATGACGTCGGTCGGGCGCATGCCGCGCGCGGTCACGCGCCGCGCCGCGAGATCGGCCGCGCGGCCCAGAATCTGGGCGCCGAGCGCCGCGGCGATCTCGGCTGACACGCCGCGCGCAAGCGCGGCGGCCACGAGGCCCGACAACAGGTCGCCGCTGCCGCCGGTGGCGAGCCCCGGATTGCCTGCGGCGACGGTGAGGAGCGGCGCGTCGGGCCGCGCGACCACCGTGGGCACGCCCTTGAGCAGGATGGTGCAGCCGAGCTGGGCCGCCGCGGCGCGCGCCGCGCCCCAGGGATCGATCTCGCGCTCCGCGGCGAGCCCGGGAAAGAGGGCGCGAAACTCGCCCGGATGCGGCGTCAGCACGAGCGGGCGGCTCGGGTCGCCGCGCGCACGGCTCAACTCGTCCACGGCGCCCTGATAGGCGACGAGCCCATCGGCGTCGAGCACCGCGGCGGCCGCACACTCGAGCACCGCCGCGACGAACGCGCGCCTGCCGGCAGCGCGGCCGAGCCCGGGACCGATCACCACGCCGTCGGCGCGCTCGAGCAACTGCCGGAGCTCTTTCGAGAGCGGCGTCTCGAGCTCGTGCGCCAGGGTCTGGAGATCCGGTTCGCCCTGCACCAGTGCGGCGACGGTCTCCGCCGGCGCCACGGCATGGACCAGCCCCGCGCCGGCCGCAAACGCGGCGCGGGCGGCGATGCGGACGGCGCCGTTCATCCCCGGCTGGCCGCCCACCACGACGACGCGGCCGCGGACGCCCTTGTGATCGGACGCATGGAGCCGCGGCAGCCATGCAGCCGCGTCTGCGTCCGTCACGAGCGACGGGAGCGGGGGCGCGGCCGGGTGGCCGATGTCGATGACCACGAGGTCGCCGCACTCATCCCGCGCGAGCAAATGGCCGCGGCGAAGGCCGCCGAAGGTGATGGTGACGTCGGCGCGGGCGGCGCCGTGGACGGTGCCGGTGGAAAGATCGACGCCGGTCGGGCCGTCGATGGCCACGATCGGTGCGGAGAGGTCATGCAAGCGCTCGAGCAACGCCGCAATGCCGGGCCGCGGAGCCCCGGAGGCGCCCGTGCCGAGGAGCGCGTCCACCGCGAGCCCGACCGCGGGCCACGGCCCGTCGGGCGTCACCTCGCGTACCCCGTCGCTCCGCGCGAGCTCGGCCGCGGCGCGGCGGAGCGGCGACCTTTCACCGGAGCTCGCGGCCACCCAGACCGCCACGCCGACGCGATGGAGCGCGCGCGCAAGCACCCAGCCGTCCCCGCCGTTGTTGCCCGGGCCTGCGGCCACCAGTACGCCTTGCGACATGGCCGGACCCTGGCGATCGGCGATGACCGCGGCGGTGGCGCGACCCGCCGCGTCCATCAGCGTGGCGAGCGCGATCCCGGCCGCCGCTGCCTGGCGGTCCCACTCGACCGACTCCGCTGGTGAAAGAATGGGAAGCATGGGGCGGCCGTAAGGCCAGACGCCTGGCCGGTGCGCGCGACGGCGCGGGTTACTTGTGGCTCTGTCCGATCGTGCGCCCGATCGAAATCTCGCCGTTATCGATCCGGATATTGAACCCGCACTCGGGATTGGTGCAGACCCACGCCTTGTAGGTGATCGGCGCGCCTTCGCGCCCATAATCAGACAGCGGTACCAGTATGCCCTGCGTGCACTTCATGCAGCGGGGCCATTCCTTGCCATCCATCGTCTTCCCCTCCCACTCCCCACGCGGCGGGGCGATCAGCCGCCGCGCACCCCCTGCCAGGCATAATCGCCCCCAAACGCCTCATCGAAATCATACACCGACGCGAAGTCGGATTCGCGGTCGCCCGGTTGGGTCACCAGCAATCCGATGTCGACCAGCGTGAAGACGATGCGGCCGAGGTCGTCGGTACGCCGGATGCCCCAGTGCTCGAGCACGTGCGGCGCCAGCAGCCCGAACTGCTCCTGCGCCAGGTCCCGGCACGCCCAGGCCAGCTCCTGCCCGGTGACGTGGCGCCGCGCCTCGAGGCGGGATTGGACGAACTCGATCGTGGCCAGCACGAACAGGTACGCGCGTTCGTGATAGGTCCCGCCCCGGGCCCGGATCCGGGCCATGATCTCATCGGTAAACTGCAGCTCGTTCACGCGAGAATCGGTCTCCGTGCCGGACGGCCAGGCGGGCGCGGCCCATCTTCCGCGTTGCCGATGGCACCCGGCTGATACAAGGGGAACAGTGTGGTGAGCTTTCGCACTTCGTTCTTCACCTGTGCGAGATGCGGATCATCCTGGTAGCTGAGCGCGCGGTCGATCAGCTCGGCGATGCGCACCATCTCGGAGGTGCCCATCCCGCGCGTCGTCACGGCCGGCGTTCCGATCCGGATTCCGCTCGTGACGAACGGCGACTGCGGATCGTCCGGGATGGTGTTCTTGTTGACCGTGATTCCCGCCTGGCCGAGCAGCGCCTCGGCGCGCTTGCCGGTGAGCTCCTTGGGTCTCAGATCCACCAGCATGAGATGCGTGTCCGTGCCGCCCGAGACGATGGCATATCCCCGCTCCAGCAGTGCGGCCGCGAGCCGCCGCGCGTTCTCGACGATGTGCCGGGCGTACGCCTTGAACTCATCATCCATCGCTTCGCCGAAGGCGACGGCCTTGGCGGCGATCACGTGCTCGAGCGGGCCGCCCTGGGTGCCGGGGAACACCGACTTGTCGATGGCCTTGGCAAGGTCGGCGGTGCAAAGGATGAGGCCCGAGCGCGGACCGCGAAGCGTCTTGTGCGTGGTGCTGGTCACGACGTGCGCGTGGGGCACGGGTGACGGATGGTAACCGCCCGCGACGAGTCCGGCGAAATGCGCCATGTCAACCAGGAAGTAGGCCCCCACCTCGTCCGCGATGTCGCGGAAGGCGGCAAAATCGATGACGCGCGCGTAGGCGCTGCCGCCCGCGATGATGAGCCGGGGCCGCTCGCGCTGTGCCTGTGCCCGGACCTGGTCGTAATCGATGCGGCCGGTGGAGGGATTCACGCCGTAATGCACCGCGCGCCAGATGGTGCCGCTGTGGTTCACGGCGGCGCCGTGCGAGAGATGGCCGCCGTGCGGGAGCGACATGCCCATGATCGTCTCGCCCGGCTTTACCAGCGCCATGAACGCCGCAAAGTTGGCCTGCGCGCCGGAGTGCGGCTGCACGTTGGCGTGCTCGGCGTTGAACAGCTGCTTGAGCCGGTCGATGGCAAGCTGCTCGATCTCGTCCACCACCTCGCACCCGCCGTAGTACCGCCGGCCCGGATATCCCTCGGCGTACTTGTTGGTGAGCGGCGTGCCCATCGCGTCGATCACGGCGCGGCTGGCAAAGTTCTCGCTCGCGATGAGCTCCAGCCCCTGCTGCTGCCGGCGCAGCTCGCGGTCGATGAGCCGGGCCACGGTCGGATCGGCCTCGCGCAGCGAAGCGTTGTGGTCGAGCGTCATGCGGTCTCCTGGTCGATTTTAGCCACCCGGCGGGCGTGCCGGCCGCCGCTGAACGGCGTCGCGAGCCACGCCCTCAAGATTTCGATGCCCTCTGCGTCCGAGACGAAGCGCGCCGGAAGTATGAGCACATTGGCGTCGTTATGCTCGCGCGCCAGCCGTGCGACCTCCGGCGTCCATGCCACCGCCGCCCGCACGCCGCGGTGCCGGTTGGCCGTGTACGACATGCCGAGCCCGGTGCCGCAGAGGAGCACGCCGCGCGCCGAATCCCCCTGCTCCACCCCACCGGCGAGCCGGTGGGCAATATCGGGGTAGTCAGCCGAAACCTCGCTATGCGTGCCGAGGTCAACCGGCTCGAACCCGAGCCGCGCGAGCTCCTCGACGAGTTGGCCCTTGAGCCGGAAGCCGGCGTGGTCGGAACCTATGGGGATTCGCTCGGGCATGGGGGCTAAGGTAAAGGAAAGAGGGAAAGTGTGCAGGCGGCAGAGAAGGCGGTAGGGGTGGCACCGTCTCGCTACCGCCCCTCCCGCCTACTTTCCCTCGTAAAACCGTTCCAGCTCTTTCACCAACCTCGGCTCTACGGCCTGCAGCGCCTGCTTCCTCTCGAAATACACCTCCGTTGCCACTGCGAAAAACTCCGCCTCGTCGGTCACCGCGTAGCGGTCCAGCACCGTGGGGCTCCCGGCGGCAACGGCTTCGCAGAGACGGTCGTAGCTCGCGCGGATCGCCTGGCGAAGCGGGTCGATGGCGTCGGCATCGGGATCGGTGAGATGGTGCACAAAGTCGAGCTGGTGGGCGAATTCGTGGTAGACCACGTTCCGTCCGTCGGCCGGATTGGCGGCGCCGGCACCCGCATCGTCCCACGCGAGCACCACGATGCCGTCGCTCCAGGCCTCGCCCAGCGTGGGCTGGCCGGGATCGTGTTCCCGCGTCACGTGCCACTTGCGGAGATCGACCGCGCGGCGGGGCACGAAGGTGCTCGGATAGACCAGGATGGTGTGGAGCGCCGGGTAGAGCTCGCCCGGACGCTCGAGCGTGATCAGGCAGGCCTGCGCGGCAATGACGAGCTGCATCTCCTCGGTGAGCACGAGCCCGCCGCAGCCCTCCCAATGGCAGGTCGTGAGGAGGTCGCGCATGGCGCGAAGCAAGCGCGTGCGCTGATCCCTATCCAGCCCGGCGACGGCGGGCACCTCGCGCGCGATGAGCGGCCACCACGACGCCGGCACCGGCTCGGCCTCGCGTTTGGCGGCGGCACGCTGGGTGAGCCCGCGGATGAGCGGGCCCAGAGCGAACCAGGCACCGGCCAGCAGCGCCGCGCCGGCCAGAAGCACGAGCCCTTCGCTCACGCCCTGCCGTCCGCTAACGCGGGTACTCGTAGAATCCCCGCCCTGCCTTTCGCCCGAGCGCACCGGCAGCCACCATCCTCCGGAGCAGCGGGCAGGGACGGTATTTGTCGTCGCCCAGGCCGCGATGGAGCACTTCCATGATGGCGAGGCAGACATCGAGGCCGATGAAGTCCGCCAGCGTGAGCGGGCCCATCGGGTGGGACATACCGAGCCGCATCACGGTGTCGATCGCCTCTGGCGTCGCGACGCCTTCCATCACACAGAAGATGGCCTCGTTGATCATCGGCATCAGCACGCGATTGGAGACGAAGCCCGGATAGTCCTGCACCTCGACCGGCGTCTTGCCGAGCGCGCGCGCCACCTCCATCACGGTGGCGGTCGTCGAGTCGCTCGTCGCCTGTCCCCGGATCACCTCGACCAGCGCCATCACCGGCACCGGGTTCATGAAGTGCATGCCGAGCACGGCGGCCGGGCGCCGGGTGCGCGCCGCGATTTCCGTGATGGAGATCGAGCTGGTGTTGGAGGCAAGGATCGCGTTCGAGTCTGCGATCCGATCGAGCTGCTCGAAGATGCCGAACTTGACCGCCGGACTCTCGCTCGCCGCCTCGATCACGAGGCTCGCCCCGGCGGCGGCATGGAGCGAACCACCCGTGGCGATGCGCCCGAGGACAGCGGCCGGCGCATCGGCCGGGAGCGTGCCTTTCTTCACCTGGCGGTCGAGGTTGGCGCGGATCGTCGCCAGCGCGCGCTCCAGCGCGGCCGGGGCCGAATCGATGAGCGCCACCTCCCACCCGTGTTGCGCGAACACGTGCGCGATGCCGTTGCCCATCGTTCCGGCACCTACGACGGCGGCGCGGCTCATTCAGCCGTCCCCGGCCGGGCCCATTGCACAGCGATAAGGAGCGCGAGGATCAGCGCGCCGGTGGCAAGCAGTCCGCCCTCCGGGCCGAAGCGGCACCCGGTGAGCCAGCACGGCACACCGGCGTGGTAGTCGAGCAGCGGAATCTCAAACGGCAGCCCGCTCACCGGCGCGTCAAGCGCCGCGAGCGCGGCGTTCCAGCCCAGGTGCGAGCCGAAGGCAGTCCAGATGCCGCCCGGCGCGTAGAACGCGACCCCGAGCCAGATGCCGGCGAGCGCGATGTTGCCGAGGGCCAGTGGCGTGATGCCGGGATTGATGGCGTGCAGCGCCGCAAAGGCGAGGCCCGCCACGAGCACGATGGCGCTCGCACGCCCGATCGCGCCGGCAAGGAGCACGAGCGGCACGCCGCGAAAGATCACTTCCTCGCCCAGCGCCGCCGGCGCGAGCACGGCCACGGTCTTGGTCACCTGGGCCAGGTAATCGCCGAATCCGCCGCGATCGTGCGACCAGTGCGCGGCTCCGACGAGGGCGGCGCCGCCGGTGGCGAGGAGCGCCGCGCCGATGCCGACCGCGAGTCCCCACCCTGCGCCCCGCGCACCGTGCCCGACCCGCCACCGGAGCGTGCGCGCGTCGAGCCCGAGCGCGCGGCGACCCACGATCCAGGTCGCCGCGAGAAAGCCGCCCAGCAGGCTCGCGCCGGTGGCGAGCGCTTGCAGCGCCGGCGAGAGCTGGATAGCGTCGAGCCCCGCGGCCACGTCACGCCGCAGGAGATACGCGAGCCCGCCGATGAGCAGGAACGAGAAGGCGAAGCCGAGCAGCAGGAAGGCGATCGACCAGCCGATTGCCGGAAGCACGCCGCGGGGCGCGCTCAGATGCGCTCCACGCTGAGCGCCACCGCGTTGCCGCCGCCCAGGCAGAGCGTCGCGAGCCCGGTACGCGCGCCCCGGTCGCTGAGCGCATACAGCAGCGTGGTGAGCACGCGGGCGCCGCTCGCGCCGATCGGGTGGCCCAGCGCCACCGCGCCGCCGTGCACGTTGACGCGGTGCCAGTCCCAGCCGAGCGCGCGCCCGTCGGCGATGGCCTGGACGGCGAAGGCCTCGTTCGCCTCGAGCAGGTCGTAGTCACCGATGCGGGTGCCGGCCTTCTGCATGAGGGCGTTCACCGCGACGATCGGCGCGAAGAAGAGCTCGCGCGGCTCGCCGCCGCCCGTGGCGTACGCGGTGACCCGCGCCAGCGGCGTGAGCCCGTGCGCCCGCGCAAACGCGAGCGACGCGACCACAAGGGCGCTCGCGCCGTCGTTCAACCCCGGCGCGTTCCCCGGCGTCACGGTCCCGCCATCCTTCCGGAACGCGGGCTTGAGCTTGGCGAGCGTTTCTGGCGTCGTGTCCTTGCGCGGCGATTCATCGGTCGAAACCGTGGTGGACCCGCCGCGGCCGGGCACCTGTACGGGCAGGATCTCACCGGCAAACTTCCCGCTCTCCATGGCCGCAACCGCCTTCCGGTGACTCTCGGCCGCGAAGCGGTCCTGGTCCTCGCGGGAGACGCCCGCCTTTTCGGCGGTGTACTCGGCGTACTCGCCCATGTGGCAGCAGCCGAACGAGTCCCACAGTCCGTCGTGGATCATCCCGTCCAGCATCGTCTGGTCGCCGGCCTTGATGCCGCTGCGCATGCCGAAGACGTAGTGCGGCGCGTTCGACATTGACTCCTGGCCGCCGGCCACAACGCACTCGGCATCGCCGGCCTTGATCGCCTGCGAGGCGAGCATCACGGCCTTGAGCCCGGAGCCGCACACCTTGTTGATCGTGAGCGCGGGCACGGTGCCGGGAAGGCCGGCGTGGATCATTGCCTGGCGCGCCGGGGCCTGGCCCGAGCCACCCTGCACCACCTGGCCCATGATCACGTCGTCGATGGCGGCCGCGTCCACCGACGCGCGCCGCACGGCTTCGCGGATCACGAGGGCGCCGAGCTGCGGCGCGGTGAGCGGCGAGAGGCCGCCGAGGTACTTGCCGATCGGAGTGCGGACGGCGGAGAGAATGACGGGGGTCGTGGAATCGCTCATGGGACTGTATCCGTTTTCGCTGCGTTGCCTGGCGTCCAGTTGCCTTGCATCACGCGAAAGGTAGGCGGCCACGACGAGCCGCGCCATGCGAATCGGCGCCCATGCGAGCGAATGCGAGCGAGCCGCACCACTCGCGCAGCGGCGCGCGGCGGCCGCAATCCGGCCGTGCGCCCCAGTGCGTCATGCCGCGTCCACCCACTTGCCCCCTGACGCGACGCTCGCGCGACAGGCGTCGATCGTCGCGACCACGCGCACGCCGGCTGCGGCGTCGGCGCCGCGGAGCGTATCGCCGGCGCCCCCCTCCGGCGGACCGGCGCGTGCCAGGCCGCCGTCATGCAACGCGCGGACGAATTCGTCGAGCTGGCGCTCGAAGCTGCGCGCGGTGACGCCTCGCCGCCGGGTGAGCTTGCCGCGGGCGAGCGCAACCTGGTCGCCGAATATGGCGGCCCGCCGTGCCACCGGGCCCGCCCACCGGCGCGCCCGCCAGACGGCGGTGCCGCTCGCGGCCATGATGTGTCCCCGCGCGAGCTCGAGCTCGAGGCGCTCCACATACGCGCCGTGCGCGGCGACGCACCGCGCCAGCGCGCCGCCGGGGAAGCGGAGCTCACAGGTGATTCGCGCCCTGGTGCGCTCGTGCTCCGGCGCGGCAAGCACCCGCGCCGACTCGGGCCACGTGCCCCAGAGCGCGCCGAGCAGATCGATCTGATGCGAAAGCACGTCGTCCAGCACCCCGCCGCCCAACGCGTCGCGCCCGAGGAATGCGTCGTGCGCCGCCCAGGTCCCGATCGGGAACGACAGCTCGAACCGCGCCGCGCGGGGCGCCCCGATGTTCATGCGACCGATCGCACCGGCAAGGCGCAGGTAGGGCGACCGATGCCGGCGGGTGAATCCGACGTGCAGGCAACGCTTTGCCGAGGCCGCGGCGGCGGCCATCGCGCGGGCATCGGCAGCAGTGAGCGCCATGGGCTTCTCCACCAGCACGTGGAGGCCCGCCTCGAGCGTAGCGGTAGAGATGTCGCGGTGCGTGGTGGGCGGGGTGAGGACGACGACGGCATCCGGGCGCGTTCGGACGAGCTCGGCGATCGACGCCACGACCGCCACGGTGGGGAGCCGCGCGGCAGCCCACGCGCGCCGGGCCGCGTCGGCATCGCACACGGCCACGAGCGCCACGCGCCGCGCCGACTCCGCGGCGCGCTCGATTGCGGGCAGGTGGAAGCGCTCGAAGACTCGGCCGCATCCCACCACGCCGAGGCGGAGCGCGTCCGGCATCAGGGCACGAGCGCGCGCCGGCGCACCTCGTCGAGCACGCGCGCGAGGAACGCGTCGACGGACATGACGTCCTGCTTCTTTCCCGCGCCGCGCACCCGGAGCGCCAGGCTGTCCGATTCCGCTTCCCGCTGCCCCACGACGGCCATGTACGGCACCTTCTGCAGCTCGGCCTCGCGAATCCGGTAGTTGAGCGTCTCGGGCCGATCGTCCACATGGACCCGGAGCCCGGCGGCCTTGAGCCGCGCGCCGATGGCCCGTGCCGCGCCCGCCTGCTCGTCGGAGATCGGGACGACGCGCACCTGCTCCGGCGCGAGCCACACCGGAAAGGCGCCGGCGAAGTGCTCGATCAGATTGCCGATGAATCGCTCGAGCGTGCCATAGATGGCGCGGTGGATCATGACCGGCCGGTGCGGCCGGTTGTCGGCCCCGGTGTATTCCAGCTCGAAACGCTCGGGCAGGTTGAAGTCGAGCTGGATCGTCGGCCCCTGCCAGGTGCGGCCGATGGCGTCGCGGAACTTGATGTCGATCTTGGGGCCGTAGAATGCGCCCCCGCCCTCGTCCACATCGAACGCGATGCCTTTGCGCTCGAGCGCGCGGCGGAGCATCGCCTCGGCCTGGTCCCAGATTTCATCGGTGCCCAGCCGCTCCGGCGGCCGGGTGGAGATCTCGAATGCAAGCTCGAAGCCGAAGGTCTGCCGCACCAGCCGGTCCACCTGGTCGAGGCAGAGGAAGATCTCGTCCTCCACCTGCTCCATCGTGCAGAAGATGTGCGCGTCGTCCATGCTGAGGCCGCGCACGCGGAGCAGACCGTGCAGCGTGCCGCTCTTCTCGTTCCGGTAGACGTTCGCCACCTCGGAGAGGCGGATCGGCAGATCCCGGTAGCTCCGCTGCTGGCTCCGGTAGATGAGCGCGTGCATCGGGCAGTTCATCGGCTTCACCCGGTAACGCACATCCTCCGACTCCCCGGCGCCGCCCGCCATGGGCGGATACTGGTTGGCGGCGTAGAGCGGCAGGTGACCCGAGATGTAGAACAGCTCCTCGCGGGTCACGTTGGGTGTGTACACCAGGTCGTAGCCGCTGGCGACATTGTCGTCCTCGACCGCGCGCGAGAGCAGCCACTTGATGAGCGCGCCCCTGGGATGCCACAGCACGAGCCCCGGGCCCACGATGTCACTGATGGAATAGAGGTCGAGCTGCTTGCCCAGCAGGCGGTGGTCGCGCTTCCGCGCCTCCTCCAACCGGTGGAGATAGGCGTCGAGGTCCTCCTTCTTGAACCACGCCGTGCCGTAGATGCGCTGGAGCATCTGGCGGCGCTCGTCGCCCCGCCAGTAGGCGCCGGCGGCGTGCAGCAGCTTGAAGTGCTTGAGCCGCCCGGTGCTCGGCACGTGGGGCCCGCGGCAGAGATCCTGGAAGGGCCCGTCGGTGTAGGTGGTGATCACCTCGCCGTCGCCGAGCTCGGCGATGCGCTCGAGCTTGAGAGGATCGTCGGCAAAGCGGCGGCGCGCCTCCTCACGATCGACCACGGCGCGCTCGAACGGGAAATCGCGCTTCGCAACCTCGCCCATACGTGCCTCGATCCGCGCGAGGTCGTCCGGCGTGAACGGCCGCGGCACGTCGAAGTCGTAGTAGAAGCCGTCTTCGATGGGTGGGCCAAATCCGATCCCGGCGCCGGGAAAGAGCTCACGCACCGCGGTGGCGAGGATGTGGGCGGACGAATGGCGCAGGAGCTCGAGCGCGTCGGCATCCTGCTCGGTGACGATGGCGACGCGCGCGTCGTGCTCGATGGGGCGATCGAGGTCGCGAAGCTGTCCGTCCACGCGCACCGCGAGCGCCGCGCGGGCAAGCCGTGGCCCGATCGACTCCGCGAGCTGGCGCCCCGTCGTGCCGGACGCCACCTCGCGCACCGCGCCGTCCGGCAGGGTGAGACGGAGGGTGCTCACGGCGAGGACTCGAGCGCGGGCACGGGGACGACCGGCTGGACCCGCCGGCCGACGGCGAAGTAGAGCCCGATGCCGGCGGCGATCACCGCGGCCACCACCAGCCAGCGGGCCAGACCACGCAAGGTCAACTCCTCCCGCTCGTCACCGGTGCTCATGGCAAGATTCGTCTGTCAAAGTGGATGCGCCCGTTGGATCAAGCGTGTTAACTTAATTCCGCGTTCGAACCGAGGGTACGTCGTGCGCCATCAAAATCGGCTGTCCGGCTGGCAGGTGTTCACCTGGGCGACGCTCGGCGTCGCAGCCGGGCTCGTGACGGGTCTTGCCCTGGGCGAGTGGGTGGGTGGCGTGAACCGCCCCCGGCTCCGCCGCATGGCGACGCGCATCCGTGCCGAGCGCCGACCACCCGCCCTCACGAGCGCCGCCGCCGCCCGGGCTGCCCGCGCCGCGCTCGATGCCGATCCCAGCCTCGAGGGGATGGGGCTCGACGCGATCATCATCGGCCGCGGCGTGGTCGAGCTGCGCGGCTGGGCCCAGAGCCGGGCCGCCCGCGCACGCGCAGCGCGGGTGGCGCTCGCCGTACCCGGCGTCGAGTCGGTGATCAATCGCATCCTGGTGCGGGGCGAGGACGACCGCGGCTTCCCCGCCGACGTCCGCACCACCGACCAGAGCGCATGAGCGAGCCGCTCGCCCCGCAATACAACCCCGCGCTCATCGAATCCGAACTCTACAGGTGGTGGGAGGCGCGCGGGCTCTTTCGGCCGCGCGGAGCGGAGCCGGGCCGCGCGCCGTACGTCATCATCATGCCCCCGCCAAACGTGACCGCGGTTCTCCACATGGGCCACGGGCTCAACAACACCATCCAGGACGTGCTGATCCGCTTTCAGCGGATGCGTGGCGCCGACGCGCTCTGGGTACCGGGCACCGACCACGCGGGCATAGCCACGCAGAACGTGGTCGAGCGGCTGGTCGCTGCGGAAGGGGCCACCCGATTCGACCTGGGGCGCGAAGCGTTCGTCGAGCGGGTCTGGACCCATGTGCGCCAAACCGAACCCGTCATTCTGCAGCAGCTCGCCGCCCTCGGCTGCTCGGCCGACTGGTCGCGCACGTATTTCACGCTCGACGAAAAGATGTCGCGCGCGGTGCGCGAGGTGTTCGTGCGGCTCTACGACCAGGGCCTCATCTACCGGGGCCACTACATCATCAACTGGTGTCCCCGCTGCCTTACCGCGCTCTCCAACGAAGAAGCCGAGAAGGAGGAGGCCGAGGGGCGGATCTGGCAATTGCGCTATCCACTCGCGGATCGGAGCGGGCACGTCACCGTCGCCACCACGCGGCCGGAAACGATGCTGGGCGACACGGCGGTGGCGGTGCATCCGGGCGACGAGCGCTACCGCGATCTCATCGGACGCGAGATCCGGCTTCCGCTGGCGGACCGGCTGGTTCCGATCGTGACCGACGAGGCGGTGGACCCGGCCTTCGGCACCGGCGCCGTCAAGGTGACGCCGGCGCACGATCCGACCGACTTCGAGATCGGGCGCCGGCACCAGTTGTCGACCATCGATGTGATGACCCCGGATGCGCGCATGAGTCTCGCCGCGCCCGCGCGGTTCCAGGGGCTCGACCGATTCGAGGCGCGGCGGCGCGTGGTGGCCGAATTCGAGGCGCTCGGGCTGCTCGAGTCCGTGGAGCCGCACCGCCATGCCGTCGGCCACTGCTATCGGTGCGGCACGGTGGTCGAGCCGCGCCTCTCCGACCAGTGGTTCGTGCGCATGGAGCCGCTCGCGCGGCCCGCGCTCGAAGCGTATCGCGATGGGCGGCTCCGCTTCGTGCCCGAGCGCCGCGGCGAGGAATACGCCCAATGGATGGAGCACATCCGGGACTGGTGCATCTCGCGCCAGCTCTGGTGGGGCCACCGCATTCCCGTCTGGTACTGCGAGCGGCCGGGCTGCGGCCGGATCGTGGCGAGCCGGGTGGATCTCGACACCTGCCCCGGCTGCGGCGGGCCGGTGCGGCAGGACGACGACGTGCTCGACACCTGGTTCTCCTCGTGGCTCGTGCCCTTCTCGAGCCTGGGCTGGCCCGACCAGACGCCCGACCTCGCCAAGTTCTATCCGGGGGACACCCTCGTCACCGCAGCCGAGATCATCTTCTTCTGGGTCTCGCGGATGGTCATGGCGGGCTGCAAGTTCATGGGGGAGGTTCCGTTCTCCACCGTGTTCCTGACCGGCACCGTGCGCGACACGCAGCATCGCAAGATGTCCAAGTCCCTGGGCAACGGGATCGACCCGCTCGAGGTGGTGACGCGGTACGGCGCCGACGCGCTGCGCTACACCCTGGTGGCGGGTTCGGCTGTCGGGACCGATGTGATCCTCGATCCCGACGACCTGGAGGTCTCGTTCGCGCCGGGCCGCAATTTCGCGAACAAGCTGTGGAATGCGGGCCGCTTCATTCTCTCGAACCTCGGCGGGCCCACCCGCCCCCTGGCGGGCCCCCATCCCGACACCGTGCGCCGCGACGAGCTGGGCCTCGCCGACCGCTGGATCCTGGCCCGCTGCGACGCCACGGTCCTGGAGGTGACCGACGCGCTCCAGCGCTTCCGGCTCAACGATGCGGCCGCCGCCGCGTATCGCTTCCTCTGGAGCGACCTGGCCGACTGGTATATCGAGCAGATCAAGCCGCGGCTCTACGGCGAGCAGCCGGGCGGCGACGTGGCGCGCGCGGTCGCAGCCGCCACGTTCGATGTGGCGCTCCGGCTGCTGCACCCGATGATGCCGTTCGTTACCGAGGCGCTCTGGCGGCGACTGCCGGGCCGCGCGCCCGAGGCGTCGATCATGGTGAGCCCGTGGCCGCTCCCCGACCCGCGCGCGCGGGACGCGGAGGCCGAGCGGCGCTTCGGCCTGGTGCAGGAGTTGGTGACGGCGATTCGCGCCATCCGCGCCGAGCACGGCGTGCCGCCGGGCCGGGCGGTGCGCGCGGTCGTGAGCAACGCGAGCCCCGCAGCCATGGCCGCGTTCGACGCCGAGCACGCCACGATCCTGCGCCTCGCCAAGCTGTCGGAGCTCGGCGCCGGCGAGGCGACCGGCGGCGCGGGTGGCAACGCAGTGCTCGGCGACGGCACCGCGGTCTTCGTGCCCCTGGGCGACGCCATCGACGTGGCGCGCGAGGCGTCGCGCCTCGGCACGGAGGTTGATCGCCTCAGCACGCTCATCGCTTCGCAGGAGCGAAAGCTCGCCAACGAGCAGTTCACCGCAAAGGCGCCGGCCGCCGTCGTCGAGCGCGAGCGGCAGAAGCTGGAGAGCTGGCGCGAGCAGCGCGGCGTGCTGGTGGAGAAGCGGCAGCGGCTGGAACGGTGACTAGGGGCGTGGCGGACAGGCGGACAGGCGGACAGGCGGACAGGCGGACAGGCACCCGCAGAAGCCTGCATCGAAGCGGCGCAAGAATGGGGGCGGAGCCGGCTGTCACGCAGTTCTTGTCGGCGGAGCCCCCGTCCCCTTCTGTGCCGCGACCCCTGCGCGATCTCATTCGACGATCTGTCCGCCTGTCCGCCGGCCTCCTCCTTGCCGCCTGCGCCAACATCCAGCCGCCCCCGGGCGGCCCGCCGGACGTGTCGGCGCCGCAGCTCGTGTCCGCCTTCCCTACTTCGCTCACCGTGCTGCCGCCAAGCTTCGACGGCCAGGTCGAGTTTCGCTTCAACGAGGTCGTGTCCGAGGGCTCGCAGCCAAGCCAGGGCCTCGGCACCGGCGATCTGGAAAAGCTCGTCCTCCTCTCGCCGACCGACCGCGTACCCGAGGTCCACTGGCACCGGAGACGCATCACGGTGCGGCCGTCCGAGGGATGGAAGCCGAACCGGGTGTATCGCGTCGAGCTGTTGCCGGGCATCAGCGATGTCCGCCGCAACGTCTCGAAGGCCGAGACCCTCATCACCTTCACCACCGGCGCGCCGGTGCCGGCGGACACGCTGCGCGGGAGCGTGATCGATTGGGTGGCCGGGCACCCGGCGTCCGGCGCACTCGTCGAAGCAGTGCTCGAGCCCGACAGCCTGCCCTACCGCGTGCTCGCCGACTCGAGCGGCCGGTTCGTCCTCGGCCCGATTCCGAGCGGCGAGTACGTCGTGTTCGGCGTGCTCGACCAGAACCATAACTTCCGCCGCGACGAGCGCGAGGCGTTCGATACGATGCGCGTGCTCGCCGACAGCGGCACCGTGGGCGCGCTCTACGCGTTCGTCCACGATACGCTGCCGCCGCGCATCGCGAACATTCAGCCGACGGATTCGGTGACCGCCACGATCATGTTCGCCCAGCCGCTCGATCCGACCCAGCGGCTGGATACGTCGATGGTGATCGTGCGGCGGCTGCCGGATTCGGCCCGGGTGGCCGCCGTCTCGCTCTCGCGGCCTGACACCGCGGCGCGGACCACTCCATCCCCCGAGCGCACGCCCGGCGCCCCCGGGGCCCGCGCCGACACGCTCCGGCGAGAGCTCGGCGGGGCGCTCGATTCCCTCGCGCGGCGCCGCGGCGCCATCGCGCGCGGCGCCGACTCCCTCGCCCGCCGCATCGATTCGCTCGCGCATCGCGCGGACACGGCGGCGCGCGCCGTGCCCCCGGCCGCCGCCGGACCCACGCTACCCGCCCGGCCGCCACTCAGCGACCGGCTCACGCTCAAGGTGGCGGAGCCCTGGCACCCGGGTGACAAGCTCGAGATCGCGCTGAGCGGCATTCGCACGGTGAGCGGGATCGCGGGCGATGTGCTCGGTGTGCTCGCCATTCCGCAGGCCAATGCGGGCGCGGGTGTCGGGGCGCCGAGCGCCGCCCAGCCGGCCGATTCGCTCAATCGCGCCTCCCCATCCGATACAACGCGCGCCGATTCCACGCGCGCCGATTCGGCACGCGCCGTCCCCCGCCCCGCCCCGGCACCGCCCGACTCGACTCGCCCGAGGCCACGATGACCGACGCGCGCCGCGCGCTCCCCTCGGTCGACCGCCTGTTGCGTGAGCCCGCCGTCGCGGCGCTCCTCGCCGAGGCGCCGCGCCTCGCCGTGGTCCACGCGGTGCGCGAGGTGCTCGCCGCCGCCCGGACGCGGCGCGCCGGCGCGCCCGACGATTGGGCCGCCGAAATCCGCGAGCGCCTGGCGCATCGCTCGATGCGCTCGCTTCGTCCGGTGGTGAACGCCACCGGCGTCATCCTGCATACCAACCTGGGGCGCGCCCCGCTCGCGGCGGCGGCCATCCGCGCCGTCGAGGCGGTGGCCGGGGGCTACTCCACGCTGGAGTTCGACCTCCACACCGGCGCGCGCGGCAGCCGCGCCGATCACTGCCGCGTGCTCCTGGCCGAGTTGACGGGCGCCGAGGACGGCCTCGCCGTCAACAACGCGGCCGGCGCGCTCGTGCTCGCGCTCAACGCGCTGGCAGACGGGCGCGAGGTGCTCATCTCGCGCGGCGAGTTGATCGAGATCGGCGGATCGTTCCGGATTCCCGACATCCTGGAAAAGAGCGGCGCGCGGCTGCACGAAGTGGGGACGACCAACCGCACCCACCTCGACGATTATCGGCGTGCGCTCGGCCCGGCGGCCGGTGCCATCCTCACCGTGCATCGGTCGAACTTCGAGCAGCGCGGGTTTGTGGCGACGCCCGACCCGGCCGAGCTGGCCACGCTCGCGCGCGAGGCGGGGGTGCCCTATCTCCATGACGTCGGGAGCGGCCTTCTGGCCGATCTTTCCTGGGCGGCTCTCACGTCCGAACCGCGCGTCGCCGATGCCGTGGCCGCCGGCGCCGATCTCGTGCTCTTCAGCGGCGACAAGCTCCTCGGTGGCCCCCAGGCCGGCTGCCTGGTTGGACGCCGCGCCACGATCGAACGCTGCCGCAGGAACCCGCTCGCGCGCGCGCTCCGCGCCGACAAGCTCACCCTCGCGGCGCTCGAGGCCACGCTCGCGCTCTACCGCGATCCGGACGCCGCGCGGCGCGAGATTCCGGTGCTCGCGATGCTGGTGGCGACGGCACCCGAGCTGGCCGAGCGCGCCAAGCAGCTCGCCGAGGCGTGCCCCGCCGCGCTCGATCCGGAGCTTCGCGCCGGCGCCTCGGCGGTGGGCGGCGGCGCGTTTCCCGACGCGGCGCTCCCCACGACGCTCGTGGTGCTCGACCCCGGCCCGCTCGGCGCCGACGGCCTGGCGCTTCGGCTCCGCCTGGGCGAACCGCCGATCGTCACCCGGGTCGCTGAGGGGCGCGTGCTGCTCGACCCGCGCACGATTCCCGCCGCCGCGTTCGGCGAGGTCGGCGCGGCGCTTCGCCGCGCGCTCGCGCAGTGATCCGATTAGTTTCCCCCGCCATGCTCGGACACGAATCGATGCGCGTCTGCGTCGCGGTCTCCGGCCGCGGCAGCAATCTGGAGGCGCTGCTTCACGCGCTCGCGGATGACGCGCCGGCACGCGTCGCGCTCGTCGTGAGCAACCGCCCCGCCGCCGGCGGCCTCGATGTGGCGCGGCGCCACGGCGTTCCCACCGCCGTGCTCACCGATGCGGCGGATGCGGACGAATGGCTCGGTTTGCTCGAGCGCGCGCGGATCGATCTCGTGGTGCTGGCCGGATATCTCAAGCTGGTGCCACCGGCCGTGGTCGCGCGGTATCGCGGACGGATCATCAACATCCACCCCGGACTCCTCCCGGCGTTCGGCGGCCCCGGCATGTACGGCATTCGCGTTCACGAGGCGGTACTCGCCGCCGGGGCGCGCGAGAGCGGCGCCACCGTGCACCTGGTGGACGAGGCGTACGATCGGGGCGCCGCGCTCGCCGAAGTGCGCGTGCCCGTCCAGCGGGGTGATACGCCCGACTCGCTCGCGGCTCGCGTGCTCGCCGCCGAGCATCGCCTGCTGCCGGCCGTCGTCCTCGCGGCGGCGCGCGCCGGACATGCGGTGCCGCTGCGCGAGCCGGTGGAGCTGTCCTCGTGACCGCGCCGCGCGCGCTCCTCTCGGTGAGCGACAAGCGCGGCATCGTCGGCTTCGCGCAGGGGCTCGTGGATCTGGGCTGGGAGATCGTCTCGACCGGCGGCACCGCCGCGGCGCTGCGGAAAGCCGGCGTGCCGGTCACCACCGTCGAGGAGGTCACCGGTTTCCCCGAGCTGCTCGACGGCCGCGTCAAGACGCTGCACCCGCGGGTGCACGCCGGACTGCTTGCGCGGCGCGATCAGCCCGAGCATGTGGCGGCGCTCCGTGAGCATGGCATCGCACCCTTCGACCTCGTAGCGGTCAATCTTTACCCGTTCCAGATGACGGTCGCCCAGCCGGGCGTGGCGTTCGAGGACGCAGTGGAGAACATCGACGTGGGCGGCCCGTCGATGCTCCGCTCGGCGGCCAAGAACCACGACTCGGTCATTCCCGTTTCCGATCCGACTGACTACCCGCGGGTGCTCGCCATGCTGAGCGCGGGCGGCGTGCCCGCGGCCACGCGCCACGAGCTGGCGGCAAAGGTCTTCGCCCACACGGCTGACTACGACGCGGCCATCGCCCGCTATCTCACACCCAGGGACGAGGGCCTTCCGCGCCGGCTCGCGCTCGCAATGGAGCGGGTGCAGCCGCTCCGCTATGGCGAGAACCCCGAGCAGCGCGCCGCGCTCTACGTGACCGAAGAGCCGCGCGGCGTGCGTGACCTCCGCCAGCGCCAGGGCAAGGAGCTTTCGTTCAACAACTTGCTCGACATCGACGGAGCGACCTGGGCGGTCGCCTGCTGGCCCGCGCGGCCGGCCTGCTGCATCGTGAAGCACACGACGCCGTGCGGCATCGCGGTGGGCGCGAGCGCGGTCGAGGCGTTCCGGAAGGCGCGCTCCACCGACCCGGTCTCCGCCTACGGCTCCGTCGTCGCGTTCAACACCGTAGTGGACGCGGCCACCGCGGAGGCAATGCGCGATCTCTTCGTCGAAGTAGTCGTCGCCCCCTCGTTTCACGCGGAGGCGCTTGCGGTGTTCGCCGCAAAGAAGGCGCTCCGCGTCGTCGAGCTGCCGGTCGGTCAGGGCGCGGGCTCGCTCGACTTCAAGCGGGTGCGCGGCGGGTTCCTGGTGCAGGACCGGTTCGTTTTCGATCCGAACGACGCGGGGTGGCGGACGGCGACGGCGCGCGCGCCGACCGAGGCCGAGCTGGGCGACCTTCACTTCGCGTGGGCGGCCGTGGCCGCGGTCAAGTCGAACGCGATCCTGCTCGCGCGCGGCGAGATGGCCATCGGCATCGGCGCGGGCCAGATGAGCCGGGTCGACGCCTCGTTCCTCGCGGTGCACAAGGCGCGACAGCAGGGGCACGACCCCGCCGGCGCCGTGCTCGCGAGCGACGCCTACTTCCCCTTTGCCGACGGCGTCGAGGAGGCGGCCGCGGCGGGCATCACCGCCATCGTCCAGCCCGGCGGCTCGATGCGCGACGCCGAGGTCATCGCCGCCGCCGACCGCCACGGCCTTGCCATGGTGCTCACCGGCCGCCGCCAGTTCCGCCATTGATTCCGACCGTATGAAAGATTCCGAGCGGCCCCTCGAGCCGCCTCCGTACCTCTGGGCCGCGGTGACGGCGTTCGGGGTGTTCGCGATCTATCTCGTGACCCTCGCACCCACCACGGCCTTCTGGGATACCTCCGAGTACATTGCCGCGGCCAAAGTCCTCGGCATCCCGCACCCGCCGGGCAATCCGCTTTTCACGCTGCTCGCGCACACCTGGGGGCTCATCCCCTGGGCCGAGTCGTACGCGGTGCGGATCAATCTCTTCGCCGCGGCCACCAGCGCCGGCGCGTCGGCGTTCTGGTTCCTCGTGGCCGACCGCTGGCTCCGCGCCATCGTGCCGGTGCGCTGGGCCCGTTACGCGGCGGCCTTTGCCGGCGTGCTCGTGGGCGCCACCTCGTGGACGGTGTGGAACCAGTCCACCGTCAACGAGAAGGTGTACACCGTCTCGCTGCTCTCGATCGCACTCGTGATGTGGCTGGTGGTGCACTGGGGCGACGACGAGCCGGGCCCGCACCGCGACCGGTGGCTGGTGCTCATCGCCTACGTCATGGCGCTGAGCTCGACCAATCACCTGATGGGACTGCTCGCGATCCCGGCGCTCGCGGTGTACGTCCTCTGGACCGACTGGCGGGTGCTCACCCGGCCGTGGGTCATCATCGCGATCCTCGTCGCGATCGCCGTGGGCGTTTCGCTCAACTACCTGTACCTCCCGATGCGCGCGGCACAGTTCCCGCCCATCAACGAGGGCGAGCCGATCGGGTTCTTCAGCAAGGCGCTGAGCGACGTGCTGAACCGGGTGCAATACGGCAAGCCGTCGATCTTCGACCGGCAGGCCGGTTTCATCGGGCAGCTCGCCAACTTCTGGCAGTACTACAACTGGCAGTTTGCCCGCGACTGGGGGCGCCTTGCCGGCATTGCCACCGCGATCTTCACCTTCCTCGGCCTCACCGGGCTCTGGACGCTGTACAAGAACGACCGCCGCGCGGGCATCGCCGCGGCCGCGCTGCTCGGCACGCTCACCGTGGCGCTCGTCTTCTACATGAACTTCAAGTACGGCTTCTCGCAGTACCTGGACCGGCCCGATCTTTCCCGCGAGGTGCGCGAGCGAGACTACTTCTTCATCGGCTCGTTCTCGGCGTACGGCGTCTTCATCGCGCTCGGGTTCGGCGCGCTGCTTGGCGGTGTGGCCGAGTTCTTCGAGAATCGGGTCAAGCCGTCCGCGCGCTGGGCGGCGGCAAGCCCCGTGCTCGTGCTCGGGCTCATTCCGCTGTTCGGCAACTATCTCACCGCGAGCCGCGCCCACGAGACGATCGCGCGCGACTTCGCGGTCGACATGCTGGAATCGGTCGAGCCGTACGGCATCCTCATCACCGCAGGCGACAACGACACCTTTCCGCTGTGGTACGCGCAGGAGGTGGAAGGCGTGCGCCGCGACGTGACCCTGGCCAATCTCTCGCTCATGAACACCCGCTGGCACCTGCGCCAGCTCCGCCGCCGCGAGACGCCGACGTTCGATCCGGCCGAGGCCGCGGCGCTCTGGCGCCAGCCGCCGGGGGGCGGCAACTGGACCAAGCCCACGACGCCGGTCTTCAGCCTGAGCCTGGCGGACCTCGACAGCCTTCCCGAGGTCACGCAGGTGCCCGAGAAGGGCGGCATCAAGGTGGGCGACGTGCAGATCGCGTTCGGGCAGAACTATCTGCTCCTGCAGGATCTGGCGACCATCTTCCTCATCAAGGACAACCTCGGCAAGCGGCCGATCTACTTCAGTTGGAGCGACGGCGGGTACCCGGACCAGACCCTCGGCCTCTCACCCTATCTCGTGACCCAGGGGATGGTGCGGAAGCTCATGCCGCACCTCGTGGCGCCGAACGATTCGACCGTGCTGAGCTCGGCGCTCGGCTACCTCGATCTGCCGCGTACCGAGCGGCTCATGTGGGAGGTGTACCACTGGAAGTCGGCCGCGCGCGACCGGCCGCGCGGCTGGGTGGACACCCCCTCGGCATCGATCCTCACGCTCTACACGATCGTCTACCAGGGCGCGGCAGAGGTGCTGCGGAAGCGCGGTCGGACGGCGGAAGCGGCCAAGGCGGATTCGATCGCGCGCGCGGTGCAGGAGAACATCCGCAAACGCGGATCGACGCTGTAGCGCCCGGCCGCCGGCTCGAGCGCCGCCCTAGTGGGCGGCGTTTTTCGTATGCGGGTGACTGCCCAGCTGGTGCCAGTTGTCCTCGGCGATATCGACGCCGTAGTGCTGCGCGGCCTGCTTGATGTTGGCAAACGCGAGGTCGCGATCCGAATCGGATACGTCCTGCACCTGGTCGAACCGGGCCAGCGCGGTGCGGACGTGCGACGCATCGGTGAGCGGCTCCTTCCGCTGCTTCGGGAAGGCGAAGACGCTGTCGGGCAGCTTGTCGCGGTCGTGGGTGCTGAGATCGCCGTGTTCGGTATGCGGGTGCCAGGTGGTGTGTGCCATGCGTGCCCTCCTTGTTTGTGTGCCGCGCCGGTTGCGAACGGCGTCGGGCGGCTCACGAACACGCTACGGGCGCTACGCAGGCAGAGCCGTGCGGCGGATCACGCGTGCGAGCACCAACCCGGGGCGCTCGCCGGCGGCGCTCAATCGATCCGCGGAAGCGGCATGCCGACGAGCCGCCCCACGCCGAAGGCGGACGC
Source organism: Gemmatimonadales bacterium (assembly GCA_036279355.1). NCBI lineage: Bacteria > Pseudomonadati > Gemmatimonadota > Gemmatimonadia > Gemmatimonadales > Gemmatimonadales bacterium. The sequence continues at coordinate 140,800 of DASUJH010000060.1, read as the reverse complement.
GCTGTCGCCATGCGCGGCGCGCCATGACTCCCAGGTAAGCGGGCAGGGATTGCCGAACGGCGGGTCGGGGTGGCCCGGGTGGCCGATCAGCTCGTGGAGCATCTCGTGCCGCACCACCATCTCGCTCTCCAGATAGTCGCTCGCGATGAAGATCCGGTGGTTGGCGTTCCACCGGCCCACGCACTTGCCGCCCGGGCAATCGAAGCTGCCGCCGTCCACCTCGTACCACTCGATCCGGTCGAAGTTTCCTTTGAGGCCCGAGCACGCCTGCGTCTCGGCGAACCACGCGCGGTACTCGGCCGGCGGCGCGATGCGGTGGTCGCCCGTGGGCTCGAACGAAGAGCAGCCCGCGACGGTAGCTGCCGCGAGCGCACCAACCGCCGCGCTTCTCGCTGCGCGCGTGAGACGGGGTCCGACCCGCGCCATGGGCTGCATCGGTCCTCCGGTCCAATCGAACTGGCTGGGGGGGTGATGCGGGAAAGGAGCAAAGGGAACGCCGCGCGCGAGCGACGGCGCGTCGAGCGGCGTGGCGCCGCGGGCGGGCGCTGCGGCGCCCACGGCGCGGCGCCGGGGCAACTCGGGCGCCGCCGCATTGCGATGCGGATATTCTACTTCAGGTCCGACTATCAAAGCCGTTACTCAGAAGGGAGTTGCGACATCGAGTTGCAGCGATGCCAGCGTCAGGGACCGGTCGCGCACTCGGGAGCAGCCGAGATGCCGGATTCACCATCCACGAAAGCGGACCGTCATCTCGATGTTCGATCAGGCTGCGATCGCCCGCCAGGCAGCATCTCGCGCGGCGCGGCGCAGTCGGCAGTTTGCGGCTCCGCGGTCATCCGTCACAGCCGGGCGGCCGACAAGAATCCACCATCTGCACCTGGCTCCGGGCGCGCCGAGCCTTTCATTCGCGCGCGCATCGGCCGGAGCAGATTCGAGGAGCACCACCATGAAACAGCTTCACCTTTCGCCATGGGCGGTTCTGGCCGCGGCCGCACTGCTCATGCCCGCTTCGGTGCGCGCGCAGGAACCGGCCCAACTGGTGTGCCGCGACGGCACCAGCGAGCCGGGGCCCTCGCGCATCGCCTGCAAGCAGCACGGCGGCGTGGACTGGGCCAGCACGAAGGCCGCGACCGAAGAGCGGGCCGGCGCCAAGCAGCAGACCAAAAAGGTCGTCTGTATAGACGGCTCGAACGCGGCGCGCGGACCGGAGGCATGCAAGGGTCAGGGCGGGATCGACAGCGCGGCGACGCGCGCAGCCGCCCGCGGGCGTGCTCATGGCCGCGCCGCGGTGGGGCGGCCCAACGAGCCCACCGGTGCAAACGCCGACACCGCCGGCAATGCCGGGAATGCGGGGAACGCAGGCGTGTCAGACACGGCTGCGGCCCAGCCGCCGCAGGACACCACGGGCATGCAGCGGAGCGACTCCACCTGACGGAGGCGGACTCCCGTCCGCACGGAAATCGACTCGGGGCCTGCGCTCAGCGCGCGGACCGCGTTTGCCCGCTCAACGCGTCCGCGGTCGCGCGTACGAGCGCATCGGGCGAGAACGGCTTCTGAAGAGCTGGCTCGGCTGACGCGCCGGTGGGCCACCGGCTGTCGCCTGGCGCGTATCCCGTGATGAAGAGCACGGGCAGCCCGGGGCGCTCCTCCCGGAGCGTGCGCGCCAACTCGTGCCCGTCCATCTCGGGCATGCCGATGTCCGCGATCATGAGGTCGAGCCGTCCCCCGTGCCGCCGCGCAATGTCGAGCGCGGCCCGGCCGTTCTCCGCTTCGAGAATCTCGTAGCCCGCCTCAGCGAGCACGCGCGTCACCATCGCGCGGACGAGCGGGTCGTCCTCCACGACGAGCGCGACGGTGCCCTGCGCGGGTCCTTCCGCGGCCGGGGCTTCCGCCGGGCGGTCCGGTATGGGCCTGGGCGCCACGACCGGGAAATACAGCTCGAACAGCGTGCCCTCCCCCGGGGCGCTTTCCACTCTCGTGTATCCGCCGAACTGGCTCACGATGCCGTGCACGACGGAAAGGCCGAGTCCGGTGCCCTGGCCCACATCCTTGGTGGTGAAGAAGGGCTCGAAGATTCGATCGAGCGTCGCCCGGTCCATCCCGAACCCCGTATCCCGGACCGTGAGCACGTGGTACGTGCTGGGTGCCACCGTGCGGCGCTCGGCCGCCTTGCCGCTCACCCGCTCCTCGGCCGTCCCGATCGTGAGCTGCCCGCCGTCGGGCATGGCATCCCGGGCGTTGAGGGTGAGGTTCACCAGCACCTGCTCGAGCTGTCTCGGGTCCGCCCGGACCGTTCCGCCCAGCGGCCGGGGGTGGAGCACGAGCGTGCGGCTCTCACCCAGTGAGCGCCGGAGCACCGGCGCGACAGTCTCGACCACGGCGTTCAGGTCGACGGCCTTCAGCTCGAGAACCTGCCGCCGGCCGAACGCGAGCAGCTGGCGGGTGATGGCGGCCGTCCGGTCCGCCGCCTCCCGGATCTGCTCGACCTCGCGGCGTGCTCCGTCGGGCAGGTCGGGCCGGCGCAGCAGAAAGTGCGCGCCGCCCAGCACCACCAGCATCTGGTTGTTCGCCTCGTGCGCAATGCCCCCCGCCAGCTGACCGATCGCCTGCATTCGCTGCGTGTCGCGGAGGTGCTCCTCCATGAGCTTGCGCTCCGTGATATCCATGCACACCCCGGCGAGGGAGATCGGGACGCCGCCCGGGCCTGCGATGGCATGGCCGAGATCGGCGAGCCAGCGCACGCGGCCATCGGGCAGCACGATCCGGAATTCGTAGTCGAGCGCGTGCTCGCCATGAAGAGCGCGCTGCACCGAGCGGCTGACCCGCTCACGGTCCTCCGGGTGTACCCGTCGGATGAAGTCGTCGTACCCACTGACCTCCTCATCCGGTCCCAACGCGTACAGGCGACGGAGGCCGTCGTCCCACCGGAGGACGTTCGTCTCGGCGCTCCAGTGCCACGTGCCCATGCGGGCCGCCTCGTGCGCCATGCGCAGCTGCGCCTGGTTACGGCGCAACTCGATCTCGGCTGCCCGCTGCCGCGTGATGTCGCGCTTGATTGACGCGATGCCCACGACGGTGCCGGAGGCGTCCCGGATGGGGGATGCGCTGAGCGCGATCCAGATTCGCTCGCCATCCTTCCGGATCCGCTCCGCTTCCGAGAACTCGCCCGGCTCGCCGCGCCGCAGCCGGGCGAGCAGCTCGCGTTCGGCAGCATGCAATTCCGGCGGAATCAAGCGAAAGATGGACTCACCCATCATCTCCGCCGCGCTGTAGCCGAAGATCTGCTCCGCTGCGGCGTTCCAGCTCGTGATGGTGCCGTCGAGCGCCTTCCCGACGATGGCATCGCCCGATGAGGCGATGATGGCGGCGAGGCGTGCCGACTGCTCGTACGCCGCCGCCTCCGGCGTCACGTCCTGCATGAACCAGCGCGAGTGCGCGAGGCTTCCGTTCCGGACACAACCGGTCGCGTCGATGAGCATGTCCCTGACCCGGCCATCCTTGCACCGCACCCGCGCGGGATGGCGGCGCACCGCCTCTCCCGCTGCCAGTCGACGGAGGATGTCATCGACCATGGCCCGCTCGACGTAGAATTCGGCGGCGGCGCGGCCGACGTACTCGTCTCGCGCGTAGCCGACCAGATCGAGAGCCGCCTGATTCGCCCGCAGAATCGTGCCATCCGCGGCGAGCCGTTGCATGCCGATCGGTACCGCGTCGGCCACCTCCGCGAATTCGCTCTCCGCGGCGCTCGGCTCAGGCTGGACCGTGGCGCCGCTGCCCAACGGAGATTGCGCGCCGGGCCGGCGCCCGCGCCGGATGCCCACCGCGATCCCCGCGATCGCGGTGGCTGCACCAGCCAGCACCAGCAGCACGACCGCGGCCGGGGCGGCACGCAGTTCGAACAGGGATGCGGTTGCCGGGAATTGCGTGAACAGCGCCATGATGAAGAATCGGTTGGCCCGCCGGTGGGGCGCACGTCACGGGATCAATATAGGTTCCGACGGCCTCCCACGCATGCGCGCCGCCCAGGCGCGCACCGGTTTCCAGACGGCCGCGTCGGGCATAGCTTCTTCGGTGTCGGGCGTGGTGGCCGAGTGGTTGAAGGCAGCGGTCTTGAAAACCGCCAAGGGCGAAAGTCCTTCGTGAGTTCGAATCTCACCCACGCCGTGGGGCCGCGCCGGCCCGAGCGGGCGAGCGCCTTATGCGCCGAGCAGCCCTCGCACCTTGGCCGCGAGATCCTCCTGGGTGAACGGCTTCGCGATGAACGGGGCCGCCGCCTCCAGCAACCCGCCCTGGAACACTTCGCTCGCGAACCCAGACATGTAGAGCACCGGTTTGGCCGGCCAGCGCCGCTCCACCTGCCGGCCCAGCTCGCGCCCGTTCATCCCCGGCATCTTCACGTCGGTGAGCACGAGGTGGATGCCGATCGGGTCCTGTTCCAGCGCGGTGAGCGCCTCGCGCCCATGGCTCGCCTCGACCGCGCGGAAGCCGGTCTGGGTAAGCATGCGCGAGGCGAGCTGCCGGACGACGGCCTCGTCGTCCACTACGAGAATGGTGTAACCGCCGGGCGGTCGCGGCGTCGGGCCGGAAGGTCGTCCACCTGCACCCATCGCGTGCTCCACGAAGCAACGATCAAGGCCGGAAAGGGACTACGGGGGTCGCGCGCCCACGGGAGGCGCGCGCACCGAGTTTACAGGGAGTACGAACGCCCGACAAGATTGGCGGGCGCCCCCCGCCAGCGCAGGGTCATCGTCCTCGTTCGTCGGTCGGTTTCGGTGTGGCCTCCATTTTCGGTTTCGTTGCGGTCTTGCTGACCCGGAGCCGGATCCACATCCCGGCCACGGCATGTCCCGGCACGCCGCATACGATGAAATAGCTTCCAGCGGAATCGGCCGTGAATTTCATCATGTCCTTGCCACCCGGCGGAATCCCCTCGGCCACCCGCACCGTGTAGGCGCGGGGGATCGCGGGTTGGGTGGGCGCCGGGTCGATCGGAAGCGTGCCGGCCACGACCAGCGCGCTGTGCGGCAGCATACCGTCGTGATTGACGAAGTCCATCTCCACCTTCCAACCCACCGGAATCACGAGCTCCAGGCCGCCGTCGTCGAAGCCATTGAAGTTGAGCGCCCCGTTCAAGGTGGTGAGCCCGGCGATCAATTGGAATTTCGCCGACTTCGCCGCGGCGTCGGACGATAGCCACGAAGAGTCGATGGCCGGCTGCTGTGCGCCTGCCGGCTGCTGTGCGCCTGCCTGCTGCTGTGCGCGCACGGCCGGCGCGCAGGCGGCGGCCGCCATGCTGGCGACCACCGCGAGCGCGACGCGACCCGTCACTGGCCCGACCACGGCTTCGGGAGGCCGAAGACCATCACGGCATCGCCGAGGGGATAGCTGAGCTGGAAATTGCCGCCGCACGCGACCGCGACGAATTGCTCGCCCCCCATCTGGAAGCTCATCGGTGTCGAATTGCACCCGGCTCCGGCGTGGTATTGCCAGAGGAGCTTGCCGCTCTTCGCGTCGAAGGCGTCGAAGTTGCCGTTGCCTTCCCCGGTGAAGACGAGGCCGCCGGCGGTGGCGAGTGAGCCGCCCATCATCGGCTGATCCACCTTGTTCTGCCAGGCGATCTTGCCAGTCGCGAGGTTGACCGCGGAGAACAGCCCGTACTGCGGCTCCCCGGGGATCGCGATGAACGCCGAGCCCAGCCAGAGACGCCCCTTCTCCCAGGGAGCGGGATGGGTCTTGTAGTGCATGGGCTGGTGGAGGCCGGCGACGAATACGTAGTTGAGCTTGGGATCGAGCGAGATCGGCGACCACTCGGACCCGCCGTTGGCCCCCGGCAGCATCCGGGTGCCGTCGGGTGTCGGCAGCGCGAACATGTTCTCCTGCGGGACGAAGTTCTCGCTCTTGCGCACCAGCTTGCCCGTGGCCGCGTCGACCACATACACCCAACCGGTCTTGCCGGCCTGGATTACGACCTTTTTCCCGTTGAGCTCCGCCACCACGGACGGCGACGTGGCGTCGAGGTCCCACACGTCGTGGGGCACCGTCTGGTAGTACCACTTGGTCTTCCCGGTCGTAGCGTCGATCGCCACGATGCAGTCGGTAAAGAGATTGTCGCCCGGACGGACGCTGCCGTCGAGATCCGGCGACGGATTGCCGACCGTGGCGAAGATCGTATTGGAGGCCTTGTCGTACGACGGCGTCGTCCAGACGCCGCCTCCGCCCTTCTGCCAGGCGTCGGCGTACTTGGCGCTGTCCGCCTTTTCCTTGGAGATATCGCGGTGCAGGTCGGCGTTCTCCGCCTTGGTCTGCCACGTGCCCCACCACCCGTTCTTGGCTACCGGGTCGTCCCCCGGCGCCGGGATCGAGTACCAGCGCCACACCTGCTTGCCCGTCGACACGTTGTACGCGGTAAGGTTGCCCCGGATGCCATACTCACCTCCGGACACGCCGATGATGACGTTGTCGCCCACCACGAGCGGCGCCATCGTGATGCTGTAGGCGAGGGTGGGATCCGCCACCTCCGCCTGCCACTTCGGGTCGCCGGTCTTCGCGTCGAACGCGAGCAGGCGGGCGTCGAGCGTGCCGATGAAGACGTTGCCCCCGCCGATGGCGACGCCCCGATTGACCGGTCCGCAACACTGGATCGTGGGGCCGGGCTTGAGCTCCTGACGCCACAGCTCCTTGGACGTCTTGAGGTCGTAGGCCATCACCGCCTCGCTGTAAGGCGTCGTCACGTACATGATGCCGTTGTCGACGATCGGGGTGTTCTCGAAGGACCCGAGCTTGCTCACGCCCGTCTGAAAGGTCATCCGGGGCACCAGGCGGGCTACGTTGCTCGTATTGATACCGGTGAGCGTGGACCACCGCTGATTCCACGCGTTGCCTCCATATGTCGTCCAGTCGTTCTGGGCCCACGCCGGCGGCACCGCCACCACCGCGATCCCCACCGCAACCAGATACCGCCACAGACACCTCATCGCACACCCCTCCTATCAGGAACAGCCGCCGCGGATGACCGCCACACGCGGGCGGGCGCCATATCACGTTGTGTTGCCCGCGGCCATCGGTGCATTAATTGACCAATTGGTCGCGGCGCGCAAGAGCAAGGCTGTGCGTGCGCGCAAACCGTCCTCCGGCGGGCCTGCGCCACTTGAGACGCTTGGCACCCCCCGCTAGAGTTGTTGGCGCCCCATCCGGAGTGGTGGCCGAGAGGCTGAAGGCGGCGGTTTGCTAAACCGTTATAGGGGTGAAAGCCTCTATCGAGGGTTCGAATCCCTCCCACTCCGCTCCCCAACCGCTTACGCTTGCCGCATGCGCGTCCGCTTCGCTCCCTCGCCCACCGGCTCGCTCCACGTGGGCGGCGCCCGCACGGCCCTCTTCAACTGGCTCCTCGCCCGCCGCGCGGCGGCTATCGGCAGCGGCGGCACGTTCGTCCTGCGCATCGAGGACACCGACCGCGAGCGGAGCACGGAGGAGCACACCCGCGTCATCCTCGACGGCCTCACGTGGCTCGGCATCGCCTGGGACGAGGGGCCCTACTTCCAGGGCGCGCACGCCGAGCGCCACCGCGCGGATGCGGAGCGCCTCCTGGCCGAGGGCCGCGCGTACCGTTGCTTCTGCACCCGTGAGGAGCTGGACGCGCGCCGCGCCGACGCCGAGCGCGCCGGGCAGACGTTCCGCTACGACCGGCGCTGCTACCGACTCTCGCCCGACGACGTCGCGGCCCGCCTCGCCGCCGGCGACCCATTCGCCATCCGCTTCCTCGTGCCCGACGAGGAGATTTCCTGGGAGGACGCGGTGCACGGGCGGATCAGCGTGCTGAGCCAGGAGCTGGACGACTTCGTCATCCTCCGGAGCGACGGCTCGGCCATCTACAACCTGGCGGTCGTCTCCGACGACATCGCCATGGCCATCACCCACGTGATCCGGGGCGACGACCACATCTCGAATACGCCAAAGCAGATCCTGCTCTATCAGGCGCTGGGGCACGCGCCGCCGGTGTTCGCGCACGTGCCGATGATCCTGGGCCCCGACGGCCGCAAGCTCTCCAAGCGCCACGGCGCCACCGCGGTGGGCGAGTATCGGAACCAGGGCATTCTCCCGGCCGCGATGCGCAACTTCCTGGCGCTCCTGGGCTGGTCGCCCGGCGGCGACCGCGAGATCCTGCCCGAGGATGAGCTGATCGCGCTCTTTTCACTCGAGGGCATCCAGAGCAAGGCCGCCGTCTTCGACACTGCCAAGCTGGAGTGGATGAACGGCGAGTATCTCTCGATGACGCCGGCCGGCGCGCTCGTCGCGCCCGTGCGGCGGGAGCTCGACCGCCTCGGCGTGCCCGACGCGGGCCGCGACCTTCGCCCGCTCATCGATGCGGTGAAGGGCCGCGCGCGCACGGTCGTGCAGCTCGCCGAGCGCGTGGCGGTGCGGCTGGACGCCTCGCGCGTGGTGCTCGACGAGAAGGGCGCGCAATTCGCCCGCAAGCTTGGCCCGCAGTTCGCCGCGAGCCTCGCGCTGGCGCGCGAAACGCTCGAGCCGGTCACACCGAGCGCGTGGCACGCCGATGCGCTGATCGAGCTGCTCCGTGGGGCCGCCGTGAGCCACAGCGTCAAGCTGGGCGATCTGCTGCAGCCCATCCGCGTCGCGCTCACCGGCACCACCGTATCCGAGCCGGTAAACGAGCTGCTGGCCGTGGTGGGCCGCGACGAGAGTCTCCGCCGGCTCGCAACCGGCGCCGCGCGCGCGGGCGTCGGTCAGGGCAACGGCGACAGGGGCGATGGCGGCGCGGCGTAGCCGCATCGTCCTCGCCCTGCTCGCGGGCGCCTGCGCCCGTTCCGCGCCGCCCCCACCGGGCCCAGCACCGGTTCCGGCAGCGCGACCCGCGCCGTCACCCGGAGCGGATACTGCCGGCGGCGCACCGGCACCCCCCACGCCCATGCCCGCGCCCACGCGCCTCCGCTCCCACGGCCCGGTTCACTTCGCGTTCGTTGGCGACATCAACCTCGGCACCACGACCTTTGACGACGGCCTGCCGCCGGACAGCGGCCGCAGCCTGCTCAGGGCGGCGGCCCCCTATCTCAAGGGCGACCTCGTCGTGGGCAACTTCGAGGGCGTTCTCGCCGACAGCGGCACCAGCTCGAAGTGCGAGCCCAACGACAGCGTGCCCGCGCCGCGGCACCCGCCACGCCGGCTGGCGCACCGGCACGCGAGCCAGCCCGCCCGCGCCCCCTGCTTCGTCTTCCGCACGCCGACGTGGCTCGCGCCGCGCCTGGCCGAGGCGGGCTTTACCGATCTCAACCTCGCGAACAACCACGCGAACGATTTCGGGCTCGATGGGCGCACCTCCACTGAGGCCACGCTCGCCGCCAGTGGGCTCGCGACCTATGGTCCGCTCGGCAGTATCGCCATCGACACCGTCGCCCGGGGCGACAGCAGCACGATCGTCGGCGTCGTCGGCTTCACCACCTACCCCTTCGCCTACGACCTGCTCGACATTCCGCGGAGCGCCGCGGTGGTGGATTCGGTGCGCCCTCTCGTCGACGTGCTCGTGGTGACCTTCCATGGCGGGGCCGAAGGCGTGGGAGCGCAGCACGTGCCGGACAGCCTCGAGTTTCTGGGCCGAGAGCCGCGCGGCGAGCTGCGCGCCTGGGCACACGCGGTGATCGATGCCGGGGCCGATGCCGTCATCGGCCACGGCCCCCACGTGCTGCGCGGGGTCGAGTTCTACCGCCGTCGGCCGATCGCGTACTCGCTGGGGAATTTTGCGACGTTCAGAGGGTTCAACCTGCGCGGACCGCTCGGTGTCACGGGCGTCCTCCAGCTCACGCTTGGCGCCGATGGCGGCTTCCTGCACGCGCGCCTCGTCCCGATGCGCCAGCTCCCGAGCCAGGGCCCGGCTCCCGATCCCGACGCCGCCGCGCTGCGGCTCGTGCGCGAGCTCTCGGCTGAAGACTTCGGCGCGGCCGCGGCACGGGTGAACGCGGACGGTGCGATCCTCGCCCCCGAGGCAAGCGACGCGCCCTAGCGGCGCGCCGCCCGGGCCGCCAACTTGCGCCCTGTTCCCGATCACGCCCGCGCGTCCGCGCGTCGCGCCCGACTCCCTCCGGAGCATCGCATGACCCCGCTGACGCAGGCTCCCCCCTCGCCCGACCGAATCCTGGAAACGCTCTGTGCCTACGAGCGCTCCGCCGCGCTCAAGGCCGCGATCGAGCTCGACCTCTTCACCGCCATCGGTGAGGGGGACGACACCGTGCCCGAGCTCTCGGCCCGCACCGGCGCCGCGGAGCACGGCGTGCGCATACTGGCGGACTACCTCACCGTGATCGGCTATCTGGAAAAGTCGGGCGACAAGTACGCGCTCACGCCCGAGCCGGCAACGTACCTCGACCGTCGCTCGCCGGCGTACCTCGGCTCGATCGCGCAATTCATCGCCTCGCCGATGTTCGAGCGGCACTTCGACGAGTTTACCGAGGCCGTGCGGCGCGGCGGCACGACGGAAGGCGAAGGGACGCTCGCCCCCGAGCATCCGGTGTGGGTGGAGTTCGCGCGGGCCATGGCGCCGCTCATGCGGCCCGTCTCGGAGATGCTCGCGCGCGCCGTCGGCGCGGGCACCGGAACCGGAGGCTGGCGGGTGCTCGACATCGCGGCGGGGCACGGGCTCTTCGGCATCGCGATCGCGAAGGCGGATCCGCGCGCCTCGGTGGTGGCGGTGGACTGGGACAACGTGCTCGCCGCTGCGCGCGAGAACGCCGCGGCCGCCGGCATCGCGAGCCGGTACGCGGTGAATCCGGGCAGTGCGTTCACGGTGGACTTCGCCACCGGCTTTGATCTCGCGCTCATCACCAACTTCCTGCACCACTTCGACCGCGATACCTGCACCGGGTTGCTCCGCCGGGTGCGTGCGGCGCTCGCGCCCGGTGGCCGTGCGGCCATTCTCGAGTTCATCCCGAACGAGGATCGCATCACGCCGCCGCGCGCGGCGACCTTCGCGATCAAGATGCTCGCGACCACCCCCGCCGGCGACGCTTATACCTATGCCGAGCTGGACGACATGTGCCGCGCCGCCGGATTCCGCGCGACCGAGCGCCATGAACTCGCGCCGGCCCCGAACGACCTGGTGATCGCGCTCACGTAAGCCGATCGCCGCGTGATCTCTGCACTGGCGCGGCCCCGTCGGCAGGACTACGCTCCGGCAATGCGAGAGAGCGTACCGTCATGAGCAGAAGCGAACCGCGCAATGAGTGATTCCACCCCGTTCGAGCCCGAGGAACCGGCGCCTTCCGGCGACGACGCGTCGCCAGCGGCACTCGCCGCCACCGAAGATCCGGTGGCGCTGCAAGTGCTCTTGCTCGAGGACGAGCGGGTGCCCGATGGGATGGTGTGCATGGGCACCTACCGGAACGGGCGCCTCGTCGCGCGCTGCGCCATGCCGCCGGAGGCATGGGAACAATTGCAGACCTACAAGCTGTTCGAGGCGCCGGTGCCGGTGGTGCTCGTGGCGCGCGAGGCGCCGCCCGGCTTGCAATGCCAGCTCTTCGCGATGGTGACGCTGCCGCCCGAGTTTCCGCTGGAGGAGGATGAGAACGAGGAGCCGTGGGCCGAGAGCGTGCCCGGCTCGGGCTACGAAGCGAGCATCGCCGAGCCGGAGGAGGACGACGACGATCCGCGCGTGGCACCGATCCCGCTCGGCAACATCGTGCGCTTCAGCCGCGACCGCGTGCACCCCGAGAGCCTGCCGCTCGAGGCCGTGGACGTCTTGCAGCGGATCGTCGAAGGCAAGACCAACGAGGTGGTGGACAAGGCGCTGGAGGACCTGCTGGGCGGCGGGTGAGCCGCCGACACGCCAGGCGCTGCGCTAGACGAGTGTCTCCGTCCGGAAGCGCCAGATCTTCTGGAGAAGGTCGTCGAGCACTCCCCGCTGGACGAACGCCTCCACCGCCGCAAGCGTCGAGCTGGCGTCGACGCCCCAGAGACTCGCCCGCTTCACTTCTCCCTCGAAATCGGCCTGCACGAACGCGCGCTCGTCGAGATTGAGCACGGTCGGCAGCTCGTCCGTGAAGTCGGCGGTGACGCCGTTCGCGCCCGGCCCGCCGATCGCGATCGTCGGGTTCAGATGGAAGATCCGGTGCTCCAGGTACCAGGTGTCGCCCACCACCACCGCGCGCCGGTAGGCGAGCCCGCCGCCGCGCCGGTCGATTTCCGCCTTGAGGCCGTATGCGGTCGGCCGATCGCGCTCCTCGGCCGTGATGCTCGTGCCGGTGACGAGCACGATCGTTTCGTCGGTGTCAATGAGTTTCATGGGTGTCAGGTGGTCGTAGTGTCCCGCGGCGCCGGGTGCGCGGCGGCCGGCGCGGCGGGGCCCGCAGGCGGCTCAGACCGCAGCTCGGGCGGCGGTGGCGTGCGCTGATTGTGCTCGAACTCGTGCTCGGCCTGCTTGCGCTCGCGGAGATCGCGGATCGCCTGCTTGAACTCATCCACCGTCTCGGAGCGTTGCGCGGCCGTGCGCAGGTCGACCAGCAGGTCGGGCGTGTTATCGAACGCCTTCTGCTGATTGGTGCCACCCGAAATCGGCAGCAGCGCGAGCACCGCCGCCGGAATCTTGAGCCCGCCGAGATAGATGTACTTCTGGTCGAGGCCAATCTTCTTGCCGGCCACCTCTGTGCTCCACTTGGGCAACGCCGCGGTGGCCGAGCGCGGCTCGAGCGCGATGGAATCGAGAAACGCCTGGATGGTGGCATTGACCGCGCTGTCGACCAACTCGACGTGGGTGCGGCGGAGCCGCTGCGCCAGCTCGCGCGGCGGCAGCGGGAGCGGCCGCACCCAGAGCGTACCGTCGCCCAGGTCGGGCCCGATCCGGCCGATGACGCTGCGCGGGGGCGGGGGCGGGCTGCTCGTGTCACGCGGCAGCTCGACGGCGGGCGTGGGCGGGACCTCCGGCAGCACCGCAGTCGTGCGGGGCGCATCCGGCAGCCGCCGTGGCTGCTTCGGGGGGCGCGGCGGAACCGGGCCGCCCACGATGGTGCGCGGCACCTTGTAGGGCATCTCGACCGCACGCGGGCTGTCCGCCAGCGGCTGCAGCACGATGATCCGCTCGGGCGCTTTCCAGACGAACGGCCTGAGCGTATGGAAGAGGCCGACGACGAGCAACGCGTGAATGGCGACGCTCACCGCAACAGCGGTGGGCGACCAGCGGCGCGGCTTCGGAAGCCTGAGCTTAGGCGGAGGTCGCAAGCTCTCCACGACGGACCCGTTCCAGCAACGCGCCGAGCCGGCCGGCCGCCTCGGCCAGCCGCTCGGCGCCCACCGTAAGCGCGATTCGGAAGTACCCCTCCCCCGCCGGCCCGAACCCGCTGCCCGGCAGCACGACGACGCCGTGCTCCTCCAGCGCCCGCCGGGCAAATACCGCCGAGGCCACGCCCCGGGGCAGTGGGACCCAGAGATACATCGCCGCCTTCGGCGATTCCACCTCGTAGCCGACGCCGCGGAGCGCGGGTACGGCCGCATCGCGCCGCCGCTCCAGCTCCTCGCGCACCGGCTGCACCAGCCGCTCGGCGGCGTCGAGCGCCGCGGCGCCGGCCTTCTGCACGGCGAGCCACGGCCCCGTGTCGACGTACGACTTGACCCGGGTGAACGCGCCGATCAGCTCGCGCGCGCCCACCGCAAAGCCGATCCGCCAGCCGGTCATCGAAAAGCTCTTGGACAGCGAGAAGAACTCCACGGCGATCTCGCGCGCGCCGGATGTCTCGAAGATGCTCGGCGCCCGGTAGCCGTCGAACGTGAGATCGCAGTAAGCGTTGTCGTAGGCGAGCAGGATCCCGTGCCGCCGGCACGCGGCCACGGTGCGCTCGAGGTAGTCGGGAGTGGCGACGGCGGCGGTGGGATTGTTGGGATAGTTGACGAAGACGATCTTCGCCCGCCGCAGCACGTCCTCCGGCACGTCGTCCAGCTCGAGCAGGAAGCTCCGCTCCGCGCGGAGCGGTGCGATGTACGGCTCCGCGCCCGAGAGCAGCGCGCCCCCGATGTACGCCTGATAGCCGGGCTCGGGCACGATGGCCACGTCGCCCGGGTTCACCACCGCGAAGGTGAGGTGCATGAGACCTTCCTTCGACCCGATGAGCGGAAGCGATTCCGTCATCGGGTCGAACTCGATCCCGAACCGCCGCGCCACCCAGCGCACCGCGGCCTGCCGGTACTCCGGCAATCCCTGCTGAAAGCCATATTTGCTGAGCGCGGTGGTACGGACCGCGGCCGACATCGTATCGATTACCGGCGCGGGCGGCGGCATGTCGTTATCGCCGGCGCCCAAGTCAATAATGTCGACCCCTGCCGCCGCGAGCCGCCGTTTGATGGCGGGAATCTCGGCGAGCGGATAGCCTGGAAGCGCCTTCACCCGATCGCTGAATCGGATCATGCATCGCCATCCTTGCGCACCGGATTGGACAGGATGCCCACCCCCGGAATCTCGACTTCAACCACGTCGCCGTCGGCCATCGGACCGGTGCCCGCCGGCGTACCGGTGGCGATGAGGTCGCCCGGCTCGAGCGTCATCACCCCGCTGATGAAGGACAGCAAGGCGGGGATGGAGAAGTGCATGTCGACCGCCTTGGCGCGCTGCCGCTCGTCGCCATTCAACCGGCAGCGGATCTCGAGCGCGCGCCAGTCCAGGCCAGTCGCGACCCGCGGCCCCACCGGGCAGAACGTGTCAAAGCCCTTGGCCCGGGTCCACTGGCCGTCCGTCTTCTGGAGGTCGCGGCAGGTCACATCGTTCACGCAGATGAACCCGCCGATGGCCCGCTCCGACTCGTCGGCCGAGGCGCGGTGCAGCCGGCGGCCCACAACCACCCCGATTTCCGCCTCGAACTCAACCTGTTGAGAGACGCTCGGGAGGCGGATCGTGCCACCGGGCTCGAGCAGAGAGGTAGTCGGCTTGAGGAACAGGATCGGCTCGGCCGGGACTTCGTTCCCGAGCTCGACCGCGTGGGCGACGTAGTTGCGGCCGACGCCGATGATCTTGCCGGGACGGAGCGGGATCATACGCTCGCGCCCACGCCGAAGCGGGCAAAGAAATCCTCGAGCCGGGTGCGAACCTCGGGCCAGCTCCCGACGATGCGGTCTGCGCGCGGCAGCCCGCCCAGCACGAGCGGTCCGTACCGGCGCGTCACCACGCGACTGTCGAGCAGCAACACGATGCCGAAGTCCTTCCGGCTCCTGATGAGCCGTCCGAAGCCTTGCTTGAGCTTGAGCGCCGCATGGGGCAAGAGATACCCCATGAATCCGTCGGCACCCTGCTCGGCCAGGCGCTCGAGACGCGCGGCCGTGATCGGCTCCGACGGGACTTTGAAAGGTAACTTGCTCAGGACGAGGGCGCGGAGCGCGCGCCCCGGCACGTCCACCCCTTCCCAGAATGAGTCGGTGCCGAGCAGGATCGCGTTGCCCGCGTCGCGGAAGCGGCGGAGCAGCTGGTCCCGCGATGCCTCGCCCTGCACCAGCAGCGGCCAGCGCGCGCCGAGCGTTTCGCGCAACGCGGCGGCGGCGCGGCGGAGCGCCGCGTGGCTGGTGAAGAGCACGAACATCCCGCCGTCGGAGGCGAACGCGACGTCGCCCACGATCCGCTCGAGTGCCGCGCCGTGGCCTTCCGCGTCGTCGCGCGGGTCCGGCACGTCTGTCGGGATGCCGAAGAGGCACTGCGAGGGGTAGTCGAAGGGCGACGCGAAGATTTCGCGCACCGTGACCGGGCTGTCATTCCCGCTCAGGCCCAGGCGCGACTCCAGAAACTCGAATTCGCCGCCGGCCGCGAGCGTGGCGCTCGTGAGCACCACCGTCTCCAGGCGATCGAAGAGCAGCTCCCGAAGGACGGGTGCCAGGTCGAGCGGCACTTCAGAGAGCGAGACCTGCTGGCCCCGCTGGCCGCCGCGCTCGATCCAGCGCACGCTCGGGGGGCCGCCCGGCACCGGCCGGAGCGTCCGGTTGAGACCATCCGACGCGGCAGCGAGCCGGCGCACCACGCCACGCAGCTCGTGCAGGAGTTGGCCGGACCGTTCGTTGGCACCCCGGGCGATGGCGACCGGCTCGTCGGCGGCCGCGAGCCGGTCGGCGATGGTCTCGAGCTGCTCGCCCAGCGCGCGGAACGCGGCGAGCAGCGCGTCGAGCTCGGCGCCCAAACCGGCGCTCCAGATCGGATCCGCCGCGAAATCCTCGCCGAGGCGGACCTGGGGCGAGGGGAAGTCGGCGAGATGCTCGTGCAGCCGGAGCAGCAGCGCGTCGGTCGCCTGCCGCGCCTGCTGCAAAGCGGGGAGGAGCCGCTGCTGCAGCAGGTCGAGGCTCGCGCGGCTCAGCAGGTCGTTCCGCGCCATCAGCTCGTGCGCCAGCGTGGGCGCGAGCCCTCGCCCGTTGCGCTCGATCCGGCCGAGCAGGCGCCGCAAGCTCCGACCGCTGACGTGCACGCCCAGGTGCTGCGCCGCGACGTCCTCCACGTGCTGCGCTTCGTCGAGCACGAGCCGCCGGTAGGGCGGCAGCACCGCCGCGTCCTCCCAGTTGTCCTGCACCCGGCGCACCGAGAGATCGGCGGCAAGAAGATGGTGGTTGACCACGACCACGTCGGCCTCGGCGGCGCGGCGGCGGGCGCGAAACAGGAAGCAGCGGTCGAAGTGCGGGCACTTGAGCCGGGTGCAGAGGTCGGGCTCCGCGCTCACCTCGTCCCACACCTCGAGCGTCGGCGCCACGGGCAGGTCGCTCAGCGTGCCGTCGGCCGTGCGCCCCGCCCACTCGGCGATGCCGAGCAGCTCGTCGTGCTTGTCGGGCTCGAGCAGCGTGCGCTGGCCGCTGACAGCGCCGTGCAGGCGGGAGAGGCAGAGGTAGTTTCGCCAGCCCTTGAGCAGCGCGAACGTCGGCGTGTAGCCGTCATCCGCAAGCGCCTTCCTGAGGAGCGGCAGGTCCTTGCCGACGAGTTGCTCCTGCAGATTGATCGTGTTGGTGCTCACCACAGTGCGCTCGCCGTTCGCGCGGGCCCAGGCGAGCGCGGGCACGAGATAGGCGAACGACTTGCCGATCCCCGTGCCCGCCTCGAGCAGGGCAACGCCGCCGCCGTTGTAGCTGTCCGCGATGTGCGCGGCCATGTCGCGCTGGGCCGGCCGGTCCTCGAACTGGCCCAGCACGTTCGCCACCGCGCCCCCCTCGTCGAGGCTCGCCACCACGTCGTAGGGATCGATGCGCTCGACCGCATGCGCGCGCGGCACCTCGACCACCACGTACAGCTCGGTGGCCGCATTGTCGATGATGCCGAAGCCCACGCCGGCATCGTGCAGCCGGGCGGCCACGCCCAGATCGGCGGGCGAAGGGTCGAGCCGGCCGCTCGGATGGTTGTGCAGCAGCATCTCGCCGCGCCCGGCCGCGCCGGGGAGCGCCAGCACCATGTCGACCGTACCGCGCGCCACGGCCCGCGCGGCAACGACGACGCCGTCCTGGTCCAGCCGTGCGACGAACGACACCTCGCGCCCGTCCGCGGCGGCAATCTCGCGGGCGAGATACGCCCGGGCGCCGGCGGCCAGCCGATCGGTCGGTTGCGCCGTGATCATCAGGTCTTGAGCTCTTTCTTCTTCGCCGCGGGGAACAGCACGTTGTTCAGGATGAGCCGGTAGCCCGGCGAGTGCGGATGCAGGGAGAGATCGGTCGGCACGTCGCCGATCTGGTGCTGCGGGTCCTCCGGGTCGTGTCCGCCGAAGAACGTCCAGGTGCCCTGCCCCCGCTCCCCATGAATGTACTTGACCCAGGGCGCGCCCGGCTCGTCGGCCAGTACCGTGTCGCTCGGCTTGAGCGTGCGGCGGGTGAACGAGGTCGTGAGACCGTAGAAGTCGGGGATGACCTGCCGGTGGTTCTGCACCAGCATGGTGGCCACCGGATCGATCTTGGCGCTGAAGTTGAACAGCGCGAACGAGCCCAGCGGCTGCCGGTGATCGAGGGAGTTGACTTGGTGGCCGTCGATGTCCGAGAACACCGGCGTCATCGGATCGGGCTCGAGCCGCGCGTTCTGGAAGGCGAGGGCGCGGTCCCAGTGCATCTTGGCGCTTGCGTTCGGATCCATCGGGGTGCCGTCGGCAAAATTGGTCGAGATGTCGACGCCTTCGCCGGCGAGCGCCAGGTCGAGGGTTTCCGTGGCGGTGCACATCGCGAAAAGAAAGCCGCCCCGCTCGACGAACGCGGCGATCGCGCGCGCCACCGCCTTCTTGAGCTCGGGTACCGAGGGAAAGCCCTGCGCCCGCGCCATCGCCGTGTTCTGCCGGACCATGTCGGCAAGCCACGGCGCGCCGGCGTAGTTGAGGTAGAACTTGGAGTACTGGCCGGTGAAGTCTTCGTGGTGCAGGTGCAACCAGTCGTACCGCCGGAGTCCGTCGTGCAGCACCTCTGCGTCCCATACGGTCTCGAACTTGATGCCCGCATAGTTGAGGGCCATCGTCACCGCATCGTCCCACGGCGGCGCATTGGGCGGCTGGTACACGGCCACCCGCGGCGCCTTCTCCAGCGGGATGGCGTCCATGTTCTCGTTCTGGATCCGCCCGCGAATCGCGAGGAGCGCGCCGTCGTCGAGCCGCTCGAGCGCGATGCCGGCGAGAGCGGCGTCACGCTCCACCGCGCCATCGGCCGGGAGGAGGAAGGACCCGTTCCTGAAGTTGAGGAACCACTCGGCCCGCGCACCGCGCTCGACTGCGCGGTAGGCGAGCCCGTACGCCTTGAGGTGATCGGTCTGCGCGTCGTCCATCGGGGCGAGGAGCCACGGCGCCGCGCGCCTGCCCCACGACGATCGTGCGAGCGGACCGCCGAGCGGCGCGAGCGCCGCAGCGGACGAGAGCCCCCCGGCGGGTGCAAGTGCCGCGAGCGCCGCGCCCGCGCGGGCGAGAAAGTCGCGCCGCCTCATGTGGGAGGCACCCCGCCCCGCGCCTCGTCGAGCGCGCGCCGCGCCGCCGGCACCAGCGCACTTTGCGGGTGCGCGAGGATGAGTTGCTCAAGTACCTTCACTGCTTCGGGGGCCCGGTTGAGGTCGAGCAACAGCCGCCCGAGCGCGAGCTCCGCCGCGGGCGCCGTGGCCTCAGCCTCAGCGATGTCGGCCGCACGGAAGAGCCGCTCGGCGTCGGCGTCGTTTCCGGCAGCGCGGGCGATGGTGCCGGCATAGAGCCGAAGCGCCGCTCCGCCCTTCGCCGGCGGCAGCCCGCCGGCGGCGTCCGTGAGCCCTGCGATCGCGCGCGCGGTATCGCCGCGCTCGAGGCCGAGCAGCGCCCGGCCGAGCGCCGGGAGGGAGTCCGCTTCGATCGGCTGGAGCAGCGCGAGCAGCGCGGTACGCTGCGTGGCCTCCTCGCGCGTTCCGGCGTAGGGTCCCGCCGCGGCGAGGCGCTCCACCGCGCCACGCACATCGCCGTGCAGCAGTCGAAGCCTGCCGGCCAGGGCAAGTCCGTCGACGGTGGTGTCCGCGCCAAGCGTCGAATCGGCGCGATCAAGCCGGCCGGTGCGCACCCAGGCCCACGCCACCCGGCGGCGAAGGGCCAGATACCGGTCGCCCGGGAGCGTGTCCTTCAACGTGGCGAGCTTCCGCTCGGCGCCCTCGACATTGCCCTTGCCAAGCAGGAGGCCGACCACCGCGCCCGCCGCATCCGACGCAGCGCCGGGCGAGCCGCTCGAATCCGCGGCGAGCTGACCGGCCATCCGTTCGGCGCCGGCCTGATCGCCCGCCGCCGTGAACGCGCGCACCGCTTCCAACTTGAGGCGCTCGCGCTCGCCGTCCTCAGCGCGGGCGGCGAGCGCCTCGAGTGCCAAGCCCCGCGCCCGCGCCGCGGCCTGACCCGGCGTATCGCGCAACTCGCCGAGGAAGACGCGCAGCGCGTCCGCCGCCTGTCCGCGATCGTCCGGTAGCGCGCCGGCAAGTATCTGATAGCCGCCAAGCGGATCGCCCCAGCGGGCGCGCAGATCGGCCTCGATCCACCGCGCTGCGGGAGCGTCCGTGTCGCGCAGGCGATGGAGCAGGCCCGCGCGCACCGCGTCGGGTGCGCCGGCGAGCGCCGTGGCCGCAGTCGCCCGATAGGCCGGCGCGCGCGCGGTGGCCGTGACCCACTCTCGCACGGCGGTGGCCCAGTCGCTGTCCTCCACGGCGAGCCGCGCCAGCTCGGGCGCCAGCGCGTCGGGGCGCCGCAACCGTTCACGCCCTGCGCGATAGGCACGCCGCGCCTCCGCCCGATCGTGGCGCGCGAGCGCCGCGGCGCCCCATTCGCGGTACGGCGCCTCCTCGTCCGGGACCGCGCTGGCCCATGCAAGTGCGGTGGTGCGGATGCTGTCCATTTGCCCGGCGGCGGCCCAGGCGCGGATCGCGACGCCATAGAAGGCGCCGGTGCCCGGCATGCCCGCGATCGCCGCCCGCGCTTCGGGAAGGATGTCGGGCGCCCGATTGAGCGCGAGCAACGTGCGCTCGAGCCCGAAGAGTGCGGCGGATTCAGCAGGGTGCGCGGCGAGCACGCCCCGGTACAGGGCGGCGGCATCGGCGAAACTTCCCCTCCGCTCGAGATCGTACGCGTGCCGGAGCGAGTCCGACTGCTGCGCTGCCGCGCTCGCGGCCGGCACGAGCAGCAACGAGGCGAGCAGCCACGCGCGCGTGCTCATCGCGGTGCCTCCGACAGCCGACGGAAGTAATCCATTACCAGCCGCCGCTCCTCGGGCGAGAGTCGCTGCATGTCCTCCCAGCTCGGCATCCGGAGCCGGTCGGCGTCGTCGAGCAGCCGCGCGCGGAGCGCCGGCGGCAGGCGGACGTTGTCGTCGCTGCCCGGCGTGCTCTGGCGCTCCTTGCGTTCGTCTTCCTCGCGTCCTTGCAGCGTGCGGCCGGCGTCCAGCATCCGTCGGAACAGCCGCTCCTGTCGCTGCACGATGCCCCGGTCGAGCTGCCGGTTCTCGAGATTCCGCGCGAGATCCTTGGCCTCGTCCGCCATCTCGCCGGCACCGGCGATGCTCCCCTGCCCCTTGAGCCGCTCGAGCTGCTGCGCCAGCGCACGCTGCTCGGCGCCCAGTTGGCGCAGCCGCTCCTGATAGCCGCTCGCCCCCACCATCGGCAGCAGCCCGCCGCTCTGCTGGCCCAACTGTCCCTGGCGGTCGGCGAGCTTGCCCAATTGCTCCAGCGCCTCGGCGAGCCCGCTCCCAGACTGCGCGCCCGATACGGCGTCGCGCGCCCGCAGCATCTGATAGGCGGCGACGTTGAGCCCGTCCACGGCTTCGCCCGCCTGCTCGGCCGCCTCGCGACCGTTGGGATTGGCCGAGCTGACCGCGTCGCGCGAATGCTCCATCGACTGCGACGCCGCCGCGAGCGCCTGCGCGATCGTGGGCGGCACCAGCGCGTTCTTTCCGGCAACATCCTTGAGTTGGGCCTGGAGCCGTGTCACGCCCTCCTCGATGGCGGCCTGCTCGCCCCGCAGCGCCATCGCCGCGGCGCCGCGCTCGAACGCCTGCGCGACGGCCAACTGGCGCTCGGAGAGGCGGCTCGTCTCGGCCAGCGCGCGGTCCAGCGCCTCCGCCACCTCCCGGCGCCACGCCTGCTGCATGCCCTGCCGCTGCTGCTGGAGCGATTCGCCGAGCGATCGAAGCTGCTCCGCCGCGTGCTCGCCACGCTGCTGCGCCGAGGGGCGCTGGCCCGCCTGCGCGGCGCCGGCGGCCTGTTTCATCTCACGGGCCGCGTCGTCCGCGCGCCGGGCCGCATCGGCAAGTTGCGACTGCGGGCTGCCTCCCGACGAGTCAGCATGATTTGGCGCGAGCGAACGCAACGCCGCCGAGAGCGAGTCGGTGCGCCCGGCGAGCCGGCGCTCGGCAGCCGAGGCGCGCGCGCTGTCCGCGGCCGGCACCTGCTCGGACCACCGGCGCTGCTCCCGCGCCAGATCGCGCGATTCCTGGCTCAGATTCGCAAGCTCGCCCTCGAGCGCCGCGCGCCGGAACAGCTCGCGACTCTGCTCCAGCGCGGCGCGCATTTCCCGCTGGTGCTCGGCCAGGGCCTCGAGCGATTGCCGGGTCTGCTCGGCGTTGAGATCCTTGAGCGCCCGCTCGAGCGCCTCCAGGCTCTGCCGCATTTCCGGCGTGAGCGCGCGCGCGAGCTGCTGGCGAATGTCGGCCAGTTGCCGCTGCCATGCCGAATCGCGGACGCCCGCCGCTTCGGCGCTTCGCTCGAGCTGCGCGAGCTGCTGCTGCAACGCCTCCGCCTCTCGCACGAGCTGGCGCTGATCGCCGGCCACCTGCTGGGCCCGCTTGGCCTCGCCGTAGGAGAGCGCGTCGTTCCGCTGGGATTCTCCGCCCGTCGCGCGCGGCTGTTCGCGCGCCAGATCCTCGGTGGCGCGCTCGAGCGCCCGGCTTCGCTCGGCGAGACTGTCAATCCTCCCGCCGATCGCCCGGCTCGCGGTCCGCTCGGCTGCGCGCACTTCGCTCATCGTGGGGAGGCGGATCACGTACTCGCGCGAGCGCCCCGTCTGTCCGCGAGGCGAGTTGTCGGTCGCCGTCGCGACATAGCGCACCGTGTCGCCCGGTAGCAGCCCGCGGCGGTTGAGGTCGAGCGTGAACATCGCGATGCCTCGATCGCCGGTGCCGGGCGGCAGCGGCACGATCTCCCGCACCGCCGGGTCGGCGCCGCCGAGCCGCGCGATCCGGCGGCTCTCGACCGCGAGCGCGCGGAGTCCGTGATCGTCGCGGGCATCGATCACGAGCGGCACGCGCAGGTCGAGCGGTGCGACCGTATCGGCTCCGGGCGAGGGGACGTCGACCACCGGCACGCTGTCTTCGACGAGGCGAACGGCGAAGCGCGCGGTGTCGCCCGCGAGCGGCGTGCCCGACTCGGCGGCCAGCGCGAGGGCATAGCCGCCCGACGCGTGCGGAACGAAGCTGCCGCGAAAGCGCGTCGCGGCGACGCCGAGTGACTCGGCGCGCGCGCCGCCGGTCCACACCGCGCTCGCCAGCGGCGCGCTTGCCTCGCCGTGCGTTTCGATCCGGGTGCCGGCCGGAAGCAGGACCGTATCGCCCGAGGTGGCGATCGGCTCGTCGTCCAGGTTGAGGTAGCGGGGATAATGGGCGGTCACCGTGAGCGCGCCGAGAAAAACGGGCGGCCGGACGCGCACGGTTATCGTATCCGACGCGCGGTGCCCGCTTGTCGCACGGGCGAAAAGATCGCCGCGGAGCGGGCCGGCGACGAATCGCGCGCGGCCCAGCGAGTCGAGCGCGAGCGGCGTCGGGCGCCACTCCTCGCCGGGCGCGCGGAGCCAGAGCGTGGCCTCGTGGCGACCGACCGCCTCGACGTGGAGCGCCACCCGGCCGCCCCGGTCGACGACGCGTGCATCGGAGGCGAGCCGGACGGGCGCCATCGTCGCGCGCCACGCCCGCGCGGGGTGCCAGAGCGCGGCCGCGCCGCCGCCGAGCGGCCCGGCCGCCGCCAGCGTGCCGAGGCCGAGCATGAGGCACGTGCCGCCGGCGACCAGTCGTTCGGCGGCGGAACGCGCGAGCGGCGCCGCGGCGGCACGCCCGCGGGCGGCGAGATCGTCGGCCCGCGCGCGGTCGGCAAGGCCGAGGAGCGCGTCGCTGGTGCCGGCCGCCGGGCGGTCGAGCATCGTCGCCAGCGCGCCCTCGCGCCAGCCGCCCGCCTGCTCCAGCTGCCGCGCAAAGCTCCTGAGCGCGAGCGTGGGTTCGCGACGAACCGCGTGGAACATGACGCCGGCGAGCCCGGCCAGCGCGAGTGCCCATGCGGCGAGGACCCACCAGGGGGCCGAGAGCACCTCGAGCCGCGCGAGCCACGCCATCAGCCCGAGCACGAGCGCCGCGACCCCGAGCGCGGCGGCGAGCCACGCCGCCCGGCTCCGCGCGCGGATGGGGCGCGCCAGCTGCTCGAGCGCGCGCGCGGTGGCCGGCGCCGCCGTCATGGGTCGCGGCGCCGACGGCGACGTCACTGGCCGCGACCTCCGCCATAGCCGACCGCGTACGCGAAGAGATTCACACCCATACGCAGCGCCGCCTCGTGCTTGGCCGGTGGATCGTGGTGCACCTCGAAATCTTCCCAGCCGTCGCCCAGATCGCACTGATAGTCGTAGAAGACCGCGAGCCGCCCGTCGAGAAAGATCCCGAACCCCTGCGCCGGCTTGCCGTCGTGCTCGTGGATCTTGGGGAGGCCCCTGGGGAAGTCGTACACGAGATGGTAGATCGGGTGATTCAGCGGCACCTCCACCAGGGCGTGATCCGGAAAGAGGCGCCTGAGCTCGCGGCGAATCGACGCGTCCATCCCGTAGTTGTCGCTGATCTCGAGAAAGCCGCCCTGGGTGAGCCAGCGCCGGAGCGTGACGAGGTCGCGGTCGCTCCAGTGCACGTTGCCGTGCCCCGTCATGTGCATGAAGGCGACGCTCCAGAGATCGTCATCGTCGAGCGTCACGACCCTTTCCTGAGCGGCAACCGGCAGGGCGGTCCTGGTGCGGATGGCCTCGAGGAGATTCGGCAGGCTTGAAGGGTTGGCGTACCAGTCGCCACCGCCGTCGTAATGCAGGCGCCCGATGGTCATGAGCGGAGCGCAATCGGGCGGGCAGGCATTCGCGTAACGCGGGCGGGGCGCGCTCGACGCATCCGCCGATCCGGTCCCGGCCACCACGCACGCTCCGAGCACTGCTGCCAGCCACGCAAACTTCACGATTCGCCCCGCTCGTCCGGCTGCCGGTCTCGCTCCGCTTCCGGCCGCCCGGCCGCCACTCGATACGCCTCGTTCCGCGACAGTCCGAGCGCCGCGCTCAGGCGCTGCGCGACCTCGCGCCGCGTGAGTCCTTCCGCCAGGAGCGCGTCGGCCCGCGCACGCGCCTCCTCCACATCGAAAGTCGAGGCAGGGGGTGCGCCGGCGCCCTCGAGTACCACCGTGATTTCGCCACGCGGTTCGTCCGCCGAATAATAATCCGCCAGCTCGGCAAGCGTCCCCGCGCGGAATTCTTCGTGCACCTTGGTGAGCTCGCGCGCCACCACGGCACGGCGCCCCGCACCCGCGAGCGGCACCAGATCGGCAAGCAGTGCGGCGAGCCGCCCCGGCGCCTCGAACAGCACGACGCTCCACTCCTCGTCCGCCGCGCGGGCCAGCAGCCGCGTGCGCTCCCCGCCCTTTCGCGGCACGAAGCCGAGGAAGAGATACCGATCGGCGGGGAAGCCCGAGGCCGAGAGCGCCGCCGTCACCGCCGACGCGCCGGGCAGCGGCACGACGGAAAATCCCGCAAGGCGCGCGGCGGCCACGAGCTCGGCCCCGGGATCACTCACGGCGGGCGTGCCCGCATCGGTGACGAGCGCTACGTCGCGCCCGTCGCGCAACATCTCGAGGAGCACGTCGCGGCGCCGCGCCGGCGAGTGGGCATGAAAGCTCAACACCCGCGACCCGCTCGCGCCGAGATGCGCGAGGAGTCCGCGGGTGCGTCGGGTGTCTTCGGCCGCGACCACCGAGACCTGCCGGAGCAGGTCGGCGGCGCGCGGAGTGAGGTCGGCCAGATTGCCGAGCGGCGTCGCGACGACGTAGAGCGTGGCGGCCACGGCCGGCCGGGCTTAGAGGTGCTGCTTGATCTTGCCCTCGAGCGCCGCGCGCGGCACCGCACCGACGACCGTGTCCACGTGCTTGCCATCCTTGAAGAACAGAATGCTTGGGATCGTGCGCACGTTGAACCGCGTGGCGGTCCGCTGGTTGGCATCGACATCCAGCTTGGCGACTTTCGCGCGGCCGGCGTATTCACCCGCAAGCTGATCGAGGATCGGCGCCACGATCTGGCAGGGGCCGCACCACGTCGCCCAGAAATCGACGAGCACGAGGCCCTGGGACTGCTCGATCTCACTGGTGAAGGTGGAATCGGTGACCTGCGTGGTCGCGGTGTTGGTCCCACTCATGGTGTTATGCTCCAGTGCAAGTGAAAGGAGAGATCGTGTGACCGATCGTCCCCGGATTGCTCATGTCGGCATCGCGGTGCCGGACATCGCTGCGGCGCTCGCCTTCTACCAGCAGGTGCTGGGGCTCACGCCGCACGCGCCGGAAGCGGCCGATGGCGCCGACATCGTGTCGCTCACCTTCGGCGATGCCGAGGTCGAGCTGCTCGCGCCGCGGGATCCGGGCGGTCCGATCGCGCGGTTTCTCGCGCGGCGCGGGCCCGGCATCCATCACATCTGCTACCGTGTGCCCGATCTCGACGCCGCGCTCGCCGCCTGCCGTGCGCACGGGTTTCAACTGGTGGATGAAACGCCCCGGCCGGGCGCCGGGGGGCGGCGCATCGCGTTCGTGCACCCCCGGGCCACGGCCGGCATTCTGATCGAACTCACCGAGTAGCAACGCCGCGCCCCTCACCAAGGTTCCGGGCCGCGAAGCTACGATGCTGAATCCGCCGGCGCCTTCTCGTTGCAGGGGTGGCGGGGATTTCCTGCGGCCGCGAGATCGACGTCGTTCACGACCCACCGGTTGGCGTCGGTCCGGACCACCGTGAACGGCACGAACTTGGGGCAGCCGGGCCGCTCCAGCTGCACCACGACCTGATGCGTCTCGGCCGAATCCGCGGGCTGTTCGGCGGCGTCACCGGGGGGCGCCGACTCCACGTGCATCGGGCCGCCGGAGAGGACGTGGTAAGGCGCGCCGGCCAGATACACCTGCATGATCGCGACGCGCCGCTCGTAGTCGGGCGGCTGCCCGGTCACGGCGGCGGCCCCTTGGCGCGTGCCCCAGAGCGACGCCATCTTGGCGAGATTACTGTCAGCCGCCGCCTGCATGAAGCTCTTCACCGCCTGCTCGGCCGACGAGGCGGGCGGCGCCGCCGTCGAAGGCGACGCGCCGCCTCCGCAGGCGAGCAGGCCGCAGACTGAACCGAGCAACGCTCCGACGAGCTTGGACCGATGAGACACGCGAGACTCGACCGGCGAGAGACGGAGTGGGATCATAACGAGCGCCCGGGCCGCGAGCAATGACGGCACGCGCGCTCCGGCTCTACGTCAACATCGATCATGTGGCGACCGTCCGCGAGGCGCGGAAGACGGTCGAGCCCGACCCCGTGGCGGCGGCCGCGCTCGCCGAGGGCGCCGGGGCCGACGGCATCACCGTGCACCTGCGGGAGGATCGGCGGCACATTCAGGATCGCGACGTCGAGCGCCTGCACCGCGCCGTGACCACCGTGCTCAATCTCGAGCTCGCCACGAGCGACGAGATCGTGTCGCTCGCCTGCCGGCTCCGGCCCTATCAGGCGACGCTCGTGCCGGAGCGGCGCGAAGAGATCACGACCGAGGGCGGGCTCGATCTCGGCGACCCGCCGCCCCGCCTCCACAGTGCCATCGCCCGACTCAGCGGCGCGGGCATCCGGGTGAGCCTCTTTATCGATCCGGACCGCGCGGCCATCGACACCGCCCGCGCGCTCGGCGTGGCCGCGGTGGAGCTGCACACCGGGCGCTACGCCCACACCTGGCGCGAGAGCACCGGCGCGCTCGACGAGTTGCGCGCCGCCGCGCGCCATGCAGCCGCTCTGGGCCTCGCGGTGCACGCGGGGCATGGGCTCACCTACGCCAACGTGCAACGGGTGGCCGCGATCGCGGAAATCGAGGAGCTCAACATCGGGCACAGCATCGTGAGCCGCGCCGTCCTGTACGGCATGGAGGAGGCGGTGCGCACGATGGCCGAGCTGGTGCGCGCCGCCCGTACCGGAGCTTGATGTGTGACCTGGCTCGCTGGCCGCACGTCCCCAAGGCGATAAAATTCCTCGACTACGTCTCCCTGGAGGCCCGATGCTTCGCCTGCCCCGCACCGCCTGCTTTGCCATGGCACTTGCCGCCGTCACCGCGGTCGCCGCCTGCAAGGGTCCTCCGCCAGCGACCGGGGCCGAACCTGTGAACGCCGCGACGGCGCCTAAGACGACGCTTCAGGTGACCAATCGTAACTTTTACGATATGAACGTCTTCCTGCTCGCCCAAGGGCAGCGTTTCCGGGTCGGCACCGCCACCGGCAACAACGCCACGAGCACGTTCCAGTTTCCTTCCCAGTTGGTTGAAAACGGTTCCGTGCAGTTCCTGGCGACACCGATCGGCGCGGCGGGCGCCGATTTCACCCAGCCGCTCGATGTGCGCCCGGGCGACGTGGTGAGTGTAACGATCCAGCCGTAGCGCGATTCCTCATGACAGCGCCGGTCGCGTTCGCGCGGCCGGCGCTCTCGCATCCAGCCGTCAGACGGTCTCGGAGGCGCAGGTGATCGTGCCGGCGAGCTTTCGGCCGCCCACGTCCGTGCCGTCGATCTTGAAGCTCAAGCCATGCTTCCCGCGGCGGGCGATGGTGGTCACGTTCACGGCAAGCGAAGTGAAACGAGGCTTGCCCTTCCCGGCGAGCACGAGGTTCTGCTCGGTCTTGCCTTCGGCGTTGCCGCGAATCCGGAAGATGAACAGCTCGGACGCGTCCGGCGCGGACCAGCCGATGGTCCAGTTGGGCTGCTTCGCATCGCCGTAGTTCTGGCATCCCCCCTCACCGCGCATCGTGTAGCTGCCCGCCTCGGGCCCCGCGGCGGTGACCGTGAGGCGAAGCGCGACCCGGGTCACGGATAGCGAGGGTGCAGGGGGTGCCTGGCTCGGCGACTGGGCTTCGAGGACCGCGGGCGTGCCGAGAAGCAGTATGGCCAGCAGCGGGCTCAGCGCGCCGGGCCGGCGCAGCGGCATGAGTTGTGCCGACGTGGGGTGACGCGAGGCCATCGAAACTCCAGCGGGCAAAAGGGTTCGAGAAGTATACCTGGCTTGCTCGGGCAGGGTGCGGATTCTACACTTCGTGCGCCGCCCCCACCCCGAATCCGCGTGCCTTTCATCGAGGTGCCATGACCAGTCCGCTCGGGCCGACCGCGTTCTTCGCGCTCGAGGCCGGCGAGTGTCTCGACCGGCTCGATGCGCTCCTGCAGGTCCCCGAGGGCCCCTCCGGCCCCGAGCTCGTGCGCCGCGCGCGCGTGCTGCGGGGCTCCGCGCTCATGGCCAATCAGCCCCTTCTCGCCCGCGCCGCCGCTGGGTTCGAAGCGCTGGGTCGCGCGGTCCGTGACGGCGTCCGGCCGTGGGATGCGGCGACGCGCGAGCAGGCGAGCCAGGCCGTCGAGGAATATCGTCTGCTGGTGCGGCGGGTGCCGGAGCGGCAGGAGGGCGACACGGCGCGTGCCGCCCAGCTTGCGGCGCGGCTCGAGTCGCTCGCCGGTCAGGGCCCGCTCGAGGCCGAGCGGCTGCATCGCGCCACGACGACCGCGGGTGACTTGCAGACGGGCGTCAGGGCATTCGTTGCCCGCGAAGGCGCGCTCATCGCGAGCGCGCTCGACCGCGCCGCCCGCGCATTTCGCGCCGCGCCCGAGGACCGGGAGCCGCTGTACATGGTGCTCCGGCGCATGCAGTCGCTGCAGGGACTGGCCGAGCTTCCCGAGCTGCCGCCGCTTCCCGATATCCTCGAGGGAATCGAGCTGGCCGTGGGCGATCTCGCCCGGCTCCATGCGCCGCCGCCCGGCGTCGACGCCGTGCTCGCGGCCGCGGCGGTGGCGCTCTCGCGCGTGGCGCGCGACATCGCCGAGCACGGCTTGCCGGCGCCCGACGCGGAGGAGTCGCGCCGCTTCACCGAGCTTCTGCTCGAGGCGTTTGCGGTCGAGCGTGACGTGGTGACGATCGAGTCCTTGCTCGTGCCGGGCGACGGATTTGGCGCCGGCCCGGCAATGCAGCGCGCGGCGGGGCCGCAGTTCTCGCCGCCGTCGCCGCCGGGCGCGCTCGAGCTGGTAAGCCTGGGCGAGCACCTGGTGCAGACGGCCGGCCGGCTGGAGGCGGCGCGCTCGGATACCGAGCTGGACTTGAGGCTCTATCGGCTGATCGGCACGCTGCGCGGCGCCGCGTCCCCCCACGGCGAGGCGGTATCGGATGCGCTCGGCATGCTCGCGCGCGCGGCGCGCGAAGCCGTGGCGGCGGGTGTGGCCCGCGCCGCGCGGACCAGGTTCGCCTCGGCGCTCCGCGAAACCGGCGAGCTGTTGCGGAGCGCGGGAGCCGCGCCCGACCGAGCCGAGTTGTCGCGCCGCATTCTGCGCGCGGCGCAGGAGCTCGACCCGGGCTGCGCGCCCGCGGATGCGCCGGTGCCGATCGCCGCTCTCGCCTACGAGGCGGAGCCCGAGCGGGCCGACGCCGCGCCCGCCGCCGCGCCCGCCGCCGCGCCCGCCGCCGAGCCCGACGCCGAATCCGAGCCCGAGCCCGAGCCCGAGCCCGAGCCCGAGCTGTCCATCGTCCCGGTCGACACCCTGTGCTACCGCGGCCGCGGAGCGCTCGAGCGCGCCGACGACATCGGGCGCGAGCTGCGGCGCCGCCTGGCCGAGCAAAGCGACCTCTCCGCCGTGCACCCGCTCCTCGACGAGCTTCTGGACCTCGTGCCGCTCGCGCTTGCCGAACCCGTCTGAGCGCTCGCGCCTCTGGCCGGCGCTCATCGGCCTCACGATCTCGGCCGGCCTCATCTGGTATGCCATCCGCGGCGTCGATCTGCGGGACGTCGGGCGCCATCTGGCCGCGGCCCACGCCCTGCCGCTCGCGGGCGCCGTCGTCCTGGCGACGCTCACCTTCCCGATCCGCGCCGTCCGTTGGCGATATCTCCTTCGCGACGCGCGTGACGAGCCGATCACGTGGTCCGCGCTCTGGCACGCCACTGCCATCGGCTTCATGGCGAACAACGTGCTCCCGTTCCGCCTGGGTGAGCTTATTCGGCCGCTCGCAGTCACCCGGCTCGCGGACGTTCGCTTCACGGCGGCGTTTTCATCGATCGCCATCGAGCGCATCTTCGACGGGCTCACGCTCGCCCTGCTGCTCGGTCTCGCGCTGCTGAGCCCCGGGCTCGGGGCCGGCGTCGAGGTGGGTGGCGTTTCGGTCGCGAAGAGTGCGGCGGTGGGCGGAGCCGTTTTCCTGCTTCTGCTCGCCGTGGCGATCGGGGTCGTCCTGCGCCCGCTCGCGGCGGAGCGGGTCGTCCGCGCGCTGCTCCCGCGCGGCCGGCTGGCCGAGCGGCTCGTCCGGCTCATCGAGGGAATCCGGCAGGGCCTCGCGGTGCTGCAGGCGCCGAAGCGCGCGGCCGCGGTCGTCGTCTGGTCGCTCGTGCTCTGGCTCGTCAATGCGCTGGCGTTCTACGTCGGCTTCGCCGCGTTCGACATCCGGGTGGACTTCACAGGGGCGGTGCTGCTCGAAGGCCTCGTCGCCTTCGGCGTATCGCTGCCGTCGACGCCCGGGTATCTCGGCCCCTTCGAGGCGTCGATTCGCGCAGCGCTCTCGCTCTATGGCATCGCGCCGGACCGAAGCTTCTCCTACGCGATCGCCTATCACGTCACGACGTTCGTGCCGATCACGCTGCTCGGCCTCTGGTCCTTGACCCGGACGCCGCTCGCGTTGAAGGACCTGCGCCGGGCGTCGGCGCCATGATGCCGTGCGTTCGGCCGAGCTGACGCGATGAGCGCCGCCGGCGCGCAGGCGGTCACCATCGCGTGCCACGCGAAGCTCAACCTCCTGCTTCGGGTGCTCGCGCGCGAGCGCGACGGCTATCACGGCCTGGAAACGCTGTTCTGCCTCATGAGCCTCGCCGACACGCTGACCGCGCGGCGGCGGGAGGAGCGCGGCGTCGCGATCGACGTGCGCGGCGCGGAGGTCGGGCCCGACGCCGAGAATTTCGCCGTCCGCGCCGCGCGGCTCGTGCTCGAGGCGACCGGCGAGCGTTTTGGCGTCGAGCTCGCGCTCGAGAAGCGGATCCCGGTGCGGGCGGGCCTGGGCGGCGGGTCGAGCGACGCCGCCGCCGCGCTCACGGCCGTGAACCGACTGGCCGGTGATGCGGTCCCTCGGCACGAGCTGCTGCAGTTCGCCGCCCGGCTCGGCAGCGACGTACCGTTCGTCTTCACCGGGGCGCCGCTCGCGCTCGCCTGGGGTCACGGCGAGCGGATGCTCCGCCTGCCGCCGCTCCCGGCCGCACCGGCGTTGCTGCTCACGCCGCCGGTGGCGATCGCCACGGCCGACGCATACGGCTGGGTCGATGCGGCGCGCCAGGAGTCGGGCCGCCGCGGCGCAGTGGCGTTCGACCTCGGCGCGCTCTCCACTTGGGGCGACGTAGGACGATTGGCCGGCAACGATTTCGAGTCTCCGGTCTTCGGCCGCTTCCCGGAGGTCCGGCGCGCGTTCGAGGCGCTCGCCGGCACGCATCCGCTGGTGTGCCGGATGAGTGGGTCCGGGGCCACGCTCTTTGCGATCTACCGGAGCGCCCGCGACCGCGATGACGCCGCGATGATGCTCGGGAGCCGGCACGGGACGATCACGCCGGTCGAGACGCTCGCGGCGGCGCCACCAGGGCCTGACGTGCTCGACGCGGGCTGAGCGCCGCGGACCGCGCGGATCTTCGCGCGGCGCGGGCCCGTTCACCGCGCCCGGTCCTCCCGTTACTGTTGTGGGACTGGCCCTTCGTCCAATGGCAGGACAGCGGACTTTGGATCCGTTAATGGTGGTTCGAATCCACCAGGGCCAATGCCGGCCGCAGTGTCGTCGCGCGCTTCACCGCCCGGAGGACGATCGATGGCGACCGAGATTGCTCCGCTCGCGGTCCCCCTGCCCGCCGCCTGGCCCTTCAGCGTTAGCATCGTCATACCTGCGTTCAACGAAGGGGCGACGATCGGCCATGTCATTGCGGTCGCGCGGGAGCAGTGCCCCGGAGCCGAGGTGGTTGTGGTGGACGACGCATCGACCGACGACACGGCGGAAGTGGCCGCCGGGGCGGGCGCGCGGGTGATTCGTCGGCCGTACAACCTCGGCAACGGCGCCGGCGTCAAAACCGGCATCCGCGCGGCGCAGGGCGACGTCATCCTCATCATCGACGGCGACGGCCAGCATGACCCCGCCGACATCCCGCGGCTCCTCGCGCACATCGGCCCCTACGACATGGTGGTCGGCGAGCGCAGCCGCGCCGGCCAGCAGAACGCCTTCCGCTGGCTCGGCAATAGCATCCTGAACCGCCTCGGCTCCTATCTGGTCGGCGTGGAGGTGCGCGATCTCACCTCCGGGTTTCGCGCCATGCGGCGCGACGTGATCGCCGAGTTCCTGCACCTGCTCCCGAACCGGTTCTCCTGGCCCACTACGAGCGCGCTCGCCTTTGCCAAGGCCGGCTACCACGTGCGGTTCGAGCCGATCACGATGCGAAAGCGCAAGGCCGGACGCAGCACCCAGCAGTTGCTGCCGAACGGCGTCAAGTTCGTGCTCATCATTCTCAGGATCGCCACGCTCTTCAGCCCGCTCCGGCTCTTCTTTCCGATCTGCGTCGGGCTCGAGGCGCTGGCGCTCGCGGCGTACGGCTGGTCGGTGGCCCGCGGCGGCGCGTGGCTGCACCTGCCGCCCTCCACCGTGATGTTCTTTCTCGGCGGGATCGTGTTGTTCCTCTTCGGCCTCATCTCCGAACAGATCGCGAGCCTGCGCTTCCGGGGCCCGGAGCGTTGATCGAACCAGCGCCCCGCGCGGCCGACCGATACGCGCGCCGGCTGCCGCGCCTCATCGGACCGGCAATCCTCGCGTGGTTTCTCGCCACCACGGACCTCGGCCGGATCGCCGCGCACCTCCGGGGCGTGCACTGGATTCCGCTCGTCGTGGCACTCGCGCTTTACCCGATTTTCATCGCGCTCAAGGCGTGGCGCTGGCGGCTGCTGGTGGGCGAGTTGCGGCTCGCGCCTCCGTCGCCGGGCGACGCGATGGTGCTTTACATGATCGGGCTTTTCGCGGCGGCCGCCACGCCCGGCCAGTCGGGCGATTTCATCAAGGCATGGTATCTCCGCGCGCGCGGGCAGCCGATGGCTCCGGCGCTCTTCAGCGTGCTGCTCGATCGCCTCTTCGACCTCCTCGTAATGGCGGTGCTCAGCGTGCTCGGCCTCGTTGCCTTCCGCCAACTCGCGCCGCCGCGCCTCGCCGGGCTGGTGGCTGCCGTAGCGATCGCCGTGGCGGCGGCGCTCGTCGCGGCGGTGCCGGCGCTTGTCGCGCGGCGCCCGCGCGAGCGCCTGATCGGGCTCGTCCGGCGGGCGGCGCCGAGACGCGCAGGCGCCGCGCTCGAGCGGTGGCGCGGCCAGCTCACCGGCATGGGGCTCCGCCCCGCGCGCCTGGGCATCGTGCTGGCCGTGACCCTCGCCGCCATCACCGTCACGATGGCGCGGCTCTGGCTGCTGTTCGCCGCGCTCGAGATCAACATCCCGCTGCTCGCGCTGGTGTCCGCCATGGCGCTCGTGGCGATCGCGCAGACGCTGCCGATCAGCGTCGCGGGGCTCGGCGTGCGCGACGCCATTCTCATCGCGGTGCTCGCGGCCTACGGCTATGCCGCCGCCGCGGCGCTCGCGCTCTCCGCGCTCATCCTGTTGCTCAACCTGGAGAACATCGCGATCGGCTTCGTCGTCTCGCTGCGCCATCCGCTGGGCCGAGCCACGGCGGCCGAGCCCCCGCGCGCCGAGGCGGTCCCGACTCCGTGAGGTGCGCGCGATGAACGCCGCGGGGACGGCGGCACGGCTCGTCGGGCTTTGGGCCCTCTCGAGCGCCGCACGCTGGCTCGCCGCGATGCCCATCGTCGAGCCCCGCATCTTCCGCGACGAGCTGATCCACTGGCAGATGGCGCGGGCGTTTGCCTTTCATGAGCCGTTCGTGCTGTTCGGCCAGGTCGTGCACTACCCGGCCGTGCTCTATCCGGCGGTCCTGAGCGTGGCCTTCTCGGCCGGCGACGCGCGGGCGGCGTTCGACGTGGCGCAGGCGGTCAACGCCATGCTGGTGAGCGCGGTCGTTTTTCCCGCCTACGCGCTCGCGCGCGAGTTCGGCAAGCGCGACGCGGCCGTTGCCGTCGCCGCGCTCGCGGTGCTCACGCCTTGCGGCGTCTATTCCGCGCTCATGATGGAGGAAAACCTCTACTATCCGCTGTTCGTGCTCGCCTGCTGGCTCGCATTGCGGGTGCTCCTGCGCGGACGCGCCCGCGATGCGGCGGCGTGCGCGGTGGCGCTCGGGCTCGCCTACCTCGCGAAGCCGCTCGCGCTGGTGCTGATCGGGGCCTACGGCGTCGCGGTGTTTGCGTGGGGCGCGCTGGCGCTGCGCGGTCGCGGACGGACTCGAGATGCGCGGGGCCCTCTGCTCGCCCCCTTCGCGGTGCGCGCGGGGCCGCTCATCGCACTCGGTGCGGCGCTGCTCGCGCGGCACGCCCTCGCTGCGCCCGCGCAAGCATCCGGCTCGGCGGGCGCGGTGCTGCTGAGCCGATTCTACGCGGAAGAGATGAGCGGACCCATCATTCCCGCCATCGCACCGGCGGCCGCCGTCGCTGTCGCGCTGCTCGCGGCGCTCGCGCTCGGCACCGGTGTCGTACCGGTCGCGAGCCTCGTGAGCCGCCGGTCGGAGCGCACGGACCCGACGCGCGCGTGGCTCGCAGGGTTCGCCGTGCTGGTGATGCTGCTCTATCTCCTGGCCGGCGCGCGACACACGGTGCTGATGAATTCGAGCCTCCGACCGCACGAGCGCTATCTGTTCGCGGTGGGTCCGCTGTTGTTCGCCGCGTTTCTCACCGCGCGCACGCCGCCGATCGGCCGGGTAGCGGCGGGCGTCGTGCTCGCGACGATCGTGCTCTCGGTGAGTCCGCTCGCGCACCTCACGCTCACTCGCGCCACGCCGATCGACGCGCCGAGCCTCACGCTGCCGTGGCTCCTGCGCCGCAATTTCGGCAGCGGGCTCGAGGCCGCGGCGGTGATCGGCCTGCTCGCGCTCATGGCTACCCTGGGCGCAGCCCGCGCGCGCAGCCGATTGTGGCCGTGCACCGCGTGGCTCGCGGTGCTGCCGCTCGTCCTCAACGTGGGGTGGTACAGCGAGCTGTACAGCCAGACGTCGCTCGGGCCACCGTCGCGTCTCATCACCGCCATCGAGCAGCGGATCCGGCCGGACGAGCGCGTCGCCGTCGTGCTGCTCCAACCGGACGAGGCGATCGGGCGGCTGAGCTACTACCTCAAGTTCTGGTTGGGCGAGCGCTCGATCACGTACTGGGCGTCGGGAGACGAGGTGCCCTGGTATGCCGACCTCAGCGGTCCAGCTGAAAACGCGGCGCAGCGCGCGATACGACCGGGTTACCTCGTCGGCGGCGCCGATGTCGCGCGCCTTTGCCCCGCCGCGCGCGCGGTGCCGGCGCTCGAACCCGGTCCCAAGCTGCCCGTCGTAGTGCTCCACGTGCCCGCGAGCGGTTGTGGTGCACCGACCGAGTCGGAGTCAAGCGCAACCACGACCCCAAGTTGACGGATCTTTCCCCATTTTCTGGAAAGCGAGGTGGAAAACCGAGGTCTGGCGGTGTGGATAGTTAATCCGTAGCATAGCGCCTCCCTCGGCGGCATCCCGGCCGGCAGACCGGCAAACTGTGGTGAGACCGATGACACCAGCGACCCAGATTCCCTCCCACGGCTCCCTGCTTCGCGAAATCGCCCGCAACCTCGAGCGCACGCTGACCAAGTCCGGCGAGGATCTGGTCTGCCTGGCACATACCGGAAGCGGCGGCGGATCCTGCGTCTGCTACCGCGACGCGGATCACAACGGGCGGCACCGCTGCGCATGCGGCGCCGAGTGGCCCGGGCGGTTCTGAGCCGTTCCTTCGAGCGGCAGCCGACCATCGAGTGCACGGCGGGTGGAAAAGCGCGCGGGGGCGCCGTGAGGCGCCCCCGGGAGCCGGCGTGTGTGGCGCCGGAAATGAATCACGACTGACCGCGGTCGCCGCGGAGCTCACGCCGGTCATGGCGTACGTCGCGCCGGTCGTGATGGATGTCGCGGGTGTCGTGGCGGATGTCTCGCCGATCGTGACGCACGTCCCGGCGGTCGTGGCGAACGCCTCGCTTGTCGGAGCGGATGTCGCGACGATCGCTCGCGAGCTCGCGGGCGCTCGCCCCCTTGCGCCGATCCTGCCGCAGGTCCGCACGGTCGCGGTGGACGTCGCGAGTATCGGCGCGCAGGTCCCGGCGGTCGTGGTGGACGTCACGCACGTCGGCGCGGCGGTCGCGCCGATCGTGGCGAATGTCGCGCCGGTCGTGGCGGATGTCGTGGCGATCGTGCGGCGCGTCAGCGGCAGGGGCGGGACCGGCCGGTGCCTGGGCACGCACGGCGGCGGGAGCTCCGACGATGAGGAGCGCGGCGCCAACGGCCGCGAGACGGATACGGAACATCGCAAGCCTCCTGGAGGGAAGGGCGCGGGGACCGAGGGCGCGGCGCGGATCGCCGCCCTGCACCGCTGGTGCGTGAACGGCGGGAGAGACGCCGGCCGCCGCGCGGCGTTAAGGCGCCGCCCGGGCAGTGTGCATGCCAGGATTGGCGTTGACGCCGGTCGGGGGAGCTAACTATGTTGCCCGGCTCTTGATATGGCGGATCTTTCGCAGGCCCGAAGCCAGATGTTGCTGATGAGCGGCACGGCCAACCGTCCGCTCGCCGAAGAGGTTTCGGCGCACCTCAACCAGCCGCTCTGCCAGGTTACGATCCGCCGATTTGCCGACGGCGAGCTGTTCGTCAAGATCGACGAGAACGTCCGCGGGCGGGACGTCTTCATCATTCAGCCCACCAACCCGCCGGCGGAGAACATGATGGAGCTCCTGCTCCTCATGGACGCCGCGCGCCGGGCGAGCGCCGCGCGGATCACGGCCGTGATGCCGTACTTCGGCTACGCGCGGCAGGACCGCAAGGACCAGCCGCGGGTGGCCATCAGCGCCAAGCTCATGGCCAACATGGTGTCGGTGGCGGGTGCGGATCGGGTGTTGGCCATCGACTTTCACCAGCACCAGCTCCAGGGGTTCTTCGACCTGCCGGTCGATCACCTCTACGCGGCGCCGGTGTTCGTGAGCCATTACCGGCAGAAGGCGCTGCGCGATCTCGTAATCGTGGCTCCCGACGTGGGCTCGGCCAAGATGGCCCGCGGGTTCGCCAAGCGGCTCAACGCGTCGATCGCGATCATCGACAAGCGGCGGCCGTCGGCCAACATCGCGGAAGTGGTGAACGTCGTGGGCGAGGTGACAGGGCGCGACTGTCTCATCCCCGACGATATGATCGATACCGCCGGGACGATCACCGAGGCGGTCTATGCGCTGAAGCGCCTCGGCGCGAACGACATCTACTGCTGCGCCACCCACGCGCTCTTGTCGGGGCCGGCGGTGGAGCGGCTCGTGGCGTCACCGGTGAAGGAAGTGGCGGTCACCAACACGATCGCCATTCCGCCCGAGCGGCGCTTCGACCGGCTCAAGGTGCTCTCGATCGCCGGGCTCCTGTCGAAGGCGATCGGCTATACTCACAGCGACCAGTCGGTCAGCTCGCTCTTCGACTGACCGGCGCGGCCGCCCGAATCGAAGGACACGAGGGGAAGGACGGAACGATGGCAGAACAGGTGACTCTCACCGTGAATACGCGAGCGGAAACCGGCAAGGGCGCCGCCCGGGCCCTCCGGCGCGCGGGCAAGGTGCCCGGCGTCATCTACGGCCACGGGCGCGACCCCGAGGCCGTCACCGTCGACACCGCCGCCCTCGGCCGGATGCTCGTCGGCGTGAACGCGGCCACCGCCATCGTGGACGTCACGGTGGACGACCGCGCGCCCGTCAAGGCGCTCATCCGCGAGATCCAGCGCGATCCCCTCCGCGGAAGTGACATCCTGCACCTCGATCTCTACGAGGTCCACGCCGACGAGCAGATCGAGCTGTCGGTCCCGATCGAGCTCACCGGCATCCCCGACGGCGTGCGGAACTTCGGCGGCATCCTCGACCACTCGCTCCGCGACCTCGACATCCGCGTGCTTCCGGGCGACATCCCCGAGCACGTGACGCTCGACGTGACGGCCCTCGCCATCGGCCACTCGCTCTTCGTCCGCGACATCAAGGTCGAAAAGGCGGAGATCCTGAACGACCCCGACACGCCCGTCTGCACCGTGGTGGCGCCGAGGGCGGAAGAGGCGCCAGCGGCGCCGGTCGAGGCGGCCGCGGTGACCACCGAACCCGAGCTCATTCGCAAGCCGAAGGCCGAGGAAGAGGAAGAAGCCGGCGAGTAACCCCTGCGCGCCATCATGGGGCTGGGCAATCCCGGCCCAGAGTACGAGGACACCCGGCATAACGCCGGCTTCCGCCTGGCCGATCACCTCGCGGCGCGCTGGTCGCTGGGCGGGTTCCGCCGGGCCGAGCGGGCGCGTGCCGTGTCGGGCACGGTGGACGGCGCCGCGGTGATGCTGGTCAAGCCGCAGACGTACATGAACCGGAGCGGGGCGGCGCTTGCCCCGCTCCGCGCGCATCCGGACTTCGACCCCGCGCGCGATCTGCTCGTGCTGGTGGACGACGTGGCGCTTCCGCTCGGCAGTTTCCGCCTGCGCGGCGCCGGCTCGGCCGGCGGGCACAATGGCCTCAAGAGCATCGAGGGCGCGCTCCAGCGGCAGGACTACGCCCGGCTTCGCATCGGCATCGGGCCGCGGCCGCCCGAGATCGACGACCTCGCCGATTTCGTCCTGGCCGAATTCACCCGTGAAGAACGGAGTGCGCTCGACGAACTGCTCGACCCGATGGCCCGGGCGGTCGAATGCTGGCTGGCCGAAGGGATCGAGCGCGCCATGAGCCGCTTCAACCTGTGATGCCCCGCCCCGCCTGATGCTTCGCCTCGGCATTGTCGGCCTGCCCAACGTCGGCAAGTCCACCCTGTTCAATGCACTCACCGCCGCCAAGGCGCTGGTGGCAAACTATCCCTTCGCCACCATCGAGCCCAACACCGGGGTCGTGCAGGTGCCCGATCCGCGGCTCGACGTGCTCGCGCGCATCGTCGAGCCCGGGCGCGTCGTGCCGGCCACGGTCGAGTTCGTTGACATCGCCGGACTCGTGCGCGGCGCGAGCCAGGGGGAAGGCCTCGGAAACCAGTTTCTGGCCAACATTCGCGAGGTGGACGCGATCCTGCACGTGGTCCGCTGCTTCGAGGACCCCGACGTGCAGCATGTGATGGCGACGGTCGATCCGGTGCGCGACCGCGAGATCGTCAACATCGAGCTGGGTCTCGCCGATCTCTCGACGGTCGAGAAGCGGCTCGACCGTGCGGGGCGGGCGGCCAAGTCTGGCGATCCGCAGGCCAAGGTGGAGCAGCGCGTGCTCGAGTCGCTCCAGCGCGCGCTTGCCGACGGACGCCCCGCACGCGCCGTGGTGCCGGGCGAGGAGGAGGTGTCCGCCTATCGCTCACTCAATCTGCTCACGGCCAAGCCGGTGCTCTACGCCGCGAACGTGGCCGAAGACGAGGTGGCGGGCGGCAACCCCTACGTAACCGCACTCGCGGCGGCGGTGACCCGGGAGGACGAGACGGCGGAGATCGTCACCTTCAGTGCCAAGGTCGAGGCCGAGTTGGCCGAGCTGCCGCCGGCGGATCGTGCGGAGTTCCTGGAATCGCTCGGTCTCACCGAGTCGGGGCTCGATCGTCTGGCGCACGCCGCGTATCACCTGCTGGGCCTGCAGAGCTACTTCACCGCCGGGGAAAAGGAAGTGCGCGCGTGGACCGTTCACCGAGGCGACAAGGCGCCTGCGGCGGCCGGCGTGATCCACTCGGACTTCGAGACGGGTTTCATCCGAGCGGAGACCGTGGCGTACGACGATTTCGTGCGCGCGGGGGGATGGAAAGGCGCGCGCGAAGAAGGACTCACGCGGGCAGAAGGCAAGGAGTACGTGGTGCGCGACGGGGACGTAATGCTGTTCCGCTTCAGCAACTGAAGGGTTATCTTGCGCCGGTTCACATACCATCCTCCTCGACCTCGCACCGGGGCCGGGGCGACCACGACCAAAGGAAAGGTGCCATGACCCGCCAGTACGAGGTGGTCTACATCTTCG
This sequence comes from Gemmatimonadales bacterium, assembly GCA_036279355.1. NCBI lineage: Bacteria > Pseudomonadati > Gemmatimonadota > Gemmatimonadia > Gemmatimonadales > Gemmatimonadales bacterium. The sequence continues at coordinate 99,953 of DASUJH010000060.1, read as the reverse complement.
ACAGCGCGCTCGAAGAGGCCGCCATCAACGAAAAGCTCGCCCGCTTCCACACTCTGATCCAGGAGCCCGGCGCGGAGCCGCCGCAGCTGGCCTACTGGGGCAAGCGGACGCTCGCCTATCCCATCAAGAAACACGAGACCGGCTACTACGCGGTCGCCAAGTTCGAGGCGAACGCCGCGGCGCTGCCCGAGTTCGAGCGGGCGGTCAAGCTCGACGAGGGGGTGCTGCGCTTCCTCGTCGTGGTGAACGAGGGCGCCCAGCCGGTGCCGGCGGCGGCCGCCAAGAGCGGTGAGGAGGATGACGAATGAGGCGGCCCCAGAAGACCTGCGCCATTTGCGAGTCGGGCGTCCGCGTGGTGGACTACAAGGACGACCGCACCCTCGCGCGCTTCCTGACCGAGCGCGGCAAGATCCTGCCGAGCCGGCTGTCAGGCACTTGCGCGCGGCACCAGCGTCAGTTGAGCACCGCGATCAAGCGGGCGCGCCAGCTCGCCCTGCTGCCCTACATCAAGGGCTTCGGCGGCTGATCCTGGGCTCCGGGCTCGTCTGGCTCTCGCTCGCCTTCCTGCTGCTGGCGCCGCCCGGCTTCCTGGTGGCGCCGCTGACGCTGCTCCTGCTCTGCTCCCGGCCCACCAGCTGGCGCGAGTGGATCTGGATCCTGCTCGGCGCGGCGGCGGTGGGCTACTGGATCGCGCAGCCGGGCGACATCGCCGCCCAAAGCATGCGCGCGGTGGGCGCGCTCGCGGCTGGCGCCTTTGCCGCGCTCACGCTCGCCGGCATGGGCCGGCCGGTGCCACGCTCGCTCGTGGCGGCGGTGATCGCATTCGTGGCGTTTGCGGCATGGTGCGCCGCGTTCCACATCGGCTGGGCGGACATCCGGAGCGCCGCCACGCACTCCGTGCGACAGACGCTCGACGCCATGGCGACCCAAGCCCAGCCCCGCGATCCGGACGCCGCGCGCATGATCCGGGACATGTCGCAGGCCGCGCCGAACTGGGCCGCGTTGCTTCCGGGCGTGACGCTGCTCGAGCTGATGGCGGGCTCGCTTCTCGCCTGGGGACTGCATCGCCGCATGTCGGCGCGTCCACTCGGCGCTGCGGCCGATGCGTTCGCGCGGTTCCGGTTCAGCGATCATCTGGTCTGGCTCGTGGTGGCGGGGCTCGCGCTCGTGCTCTTCCGGCTGCCGCCATGGGTACCCGGCGACCTGGGCCCGAATCTCCTGCTCGTGGGCGGCACGCTGTACGCGGCGCGCGGGCTCGCGGTGGTGCGCGCCGGCGCAGGCCGGCTCCCGAGCCCCACCGCCGTTGCCCTCGGGCTCGTGGCCGTGGTCCTGCTGCCGTTCGTGCTCTGCGGGCTCACGCTCCTCGGCCTCGCGGACACCTGGCTAGACTTCCGGCGGCGGCTCGCGCCGCCGGCAACCTGACGGATCGACCGAGGGTTCGACCATGATCGAAGTCATTCTCCGCGAGGACGTGCAGTCGCTCGGGAAGGCGGGCGAGCTGGTTCGGGTGCGGCCGGGCTACGCGCGCAATTTTCTCCTTCCGAAGGGCCTCGCCTTCGAAGCGACCGAGGGCAACCGGAAGCGGATCGCCGCCGAAAGAAAGGCGCGCGCCACGAGGAACGCCGCCGAGCGTACCGATGCGGAGGCATACGCCGCCCGGCTCGCCGCCGTCCCACTAACCCTCACCGGCCGGGCCGGCGAGGAGGGAAAGCTGTTCGGGTCGGTGACGGCGCAGGACATTGCCGACGCACTGGCGCGCCAGGGGTTCGAGGTGGATCGGCGCCGGATCGAGCTGGAGCAGCCGATAAAAAGCCTGGGCGAGCACACTGTCTCTGTCCGCCTCCACCCCGAGGTCCACGCCGAAGTGCGGGTTACGGTCACCGCCGAATAGGGCGCGGATGACGGCCGGCATCGCCTACGTCGATGGGCCGCGGCTGGCGCGCGCCCTCGTCGCGGCGGCCGACTGGGTCGCCGCCGGCCGAGACGAGATCAACCGGATCAACGTCTTTCCGGTGCCCGACGGCGACACCGGCACCAACCTCAACTTCACGCTCCACGCCGTCGTCGGTGCGCTCCACGCGCTCGGCGACGCGGCGCATCGTGGGCCGCCGCTCCCGGAAGTGGCGAGCGCTGCCGCCCGCGCCGCGGTGCTCGGCGCCCGGGGCAATTCCGGCATCCTGCTCGCCCATTTTCTGCTCGGGTTCTCGGACGCGCTCGCCGGGCGCACGCGCGCCTCGATCGCCGACCTTGCGGCCGCGTTCCGCCGCGGCGCCGACCGGCTGCGCGACGCGTTGGACGAGCCGCGCGAAGGGACGATGCTCACGGTGGCCCGACAGACGGCCGACGCAGCGGAGCGGCTGGCGCCCGAGGCGCCGGAGCTCGGCGAGTTCATGCGCCGGCTCGCCGCCGATGCGGAGCGGAGTGTGGCGGGCACGCCGGCGCTCATGCCGCTCCTCGCCGAGGCGGGCGTGGTCGACGCCGGCGGGGCCGGGTTCGCGCGGATGCTGGAAGGCGTCGTGCGGCTTATCGAGGGAAATGAGATTCCCGTCTCGGCGCACGTCGCGCGCGCGCCCGCTGATTTGGTTCCGGCCGCGCGGGTCGAGACGGCCGTCGAGCGCGATTTCCGCTACTGCACCGAGGTGCTGGTCCGCGGCGACCGCCTCCCGGCCGCGAGCGAGGTGCGGGAGGCCCTCCACCAGTTCGGCGGCTCGATCGTCGTCGCCGTGACCGCCGACATCCTCAAGCTCCACGTGCACACCGACACACCGGAGGCGGTCTTCGGCCACGCCGCACGCTGGGGGCGCGTGGAGGCGACCAAGGCCGACGACATGCGGGCCCAGCATCGCCAGCTCGCCCATCCCGAGCGGCAGCCCGCCTCCGTCGTAGTCGATAGCTCGGCCGACCTGTCCGACGCGATGCTGGCGCAGCATCGCATCGCCATGGTCCCGCTCCAGGTCGCGTTCGGCGCTACGAGCTGGCGTGACCGGATCGAGCTTGCCCCCGAGGAGTTCTATCGGCGGCTTCGCGCTGCCCCCGAATTGCCGACGACCTCGCAACCCACGCCCGCCGATTTCGCCCGGGTGCTGGGCGACGCCGCCCGGAATGCCGACGAGGTGATCGCGGTCCTGCTCTCGTCGGCGCTCTCGGGTACGTTCAAGTCGGGCATCGCGGCCGCTCGAGCGGCCGGGCTCGATTCGGTCCACCTCTTCGACAGCCGCACCGTCTCACTGGGCGTGGGCCTCCTGGCCCTGCGCGCGGCCGAGCTGGCCGAGTCCGGCTGGCGAGCGGCGGACATCGTGACGGAGTTGAATCGGGTGCGGGGCCAATCGGGTATGTTTCTCACGGTGGACCGGTACGAGAATCTCCTCCGATCGGGGCGGGTCACCCGGGGCCGGGCATGGCTCGCCGGGATGCTCGACCTCAAGCCGATCATGGCGCTCGACGACGCGGGCCGCGTCGTTCCGGTGGCCCGGGTGCGCGGATCGGATAAGGTGGTGAGCCGGGTGCTGGCGCTACTCGCGCGGCGGCTCATGCCGCGGCCTCGGGTGGTGCGCTTCGGCGTGGCGCACGCCAACGCCCCGGCGGTGGCGGAGCGAATCCGCGCCGCGCTGGTCCAGGCGTACCGCCCGCGCGACTGCTTCGTCTCCCTCGTCACCGGCGTGCTCGCCACTCACGTGGGCGAAGGTGCCTGGGGCCTGTTCTACCAGATTGAGGACGGCACGCCAACGCACCTCACGCATGGTGCGATTGAATGAAAGGACTACGTCTACACCCATGGATCTTGTGAACCCGCGCCTGCCGGAAGGGCTCCGGTCGGCGCTGGATGCGATCGAGGACCTGAAGGCCGTCCAGCCGGTGGTGCTCGATCTCAGGGGTTTGAGCAACGCCACCGATTTCTTCGTGATCGCCTCGGGCACCTCCGATGCGCATGTCCGCGGCATCGCGGAGCACGTGATGGAAAAGCTGCACAAGCAGGGACATCGCACGCATCACGTCGAGGGACTGCCGGGCGGCCGGTGGGTCCTGCTTGATTTCGTGGACTTCGTCGTCCACCTCTTCCACCCGGAGACCCGCTCGTTCTACCAGCTCGAGCGCCTCTGGGGCGATGCACCGGAGCTTCTGATTCGCTCTTCCTGAGTGAGGGTTCGCCATGCTTCGATGGTCGGGCGTTGCGCTGCTGCTCCTGGCGGCCGCGCCTTCGGTCCTTGCGGCGCAGGACTATTTCGGCCAGAACAAGGTCCAGTACAACACCTTCGACTGGCGAATCATCCAGACCGAGCACTTCGACGTGCACTTCTACCCGTCGGAGCGCGCGGCGGCGATGGACGCGGCCCGGATGGCCGAGCGCTCGTACGCGCGGCTCTCGCGGGTGCTCGACCATCGCTTCCGCGAGCGCAAGACGATCATCCTCTACGCCTCGCACTCCGACTTCTCCCAGACCAACACCACGCCGGGCGAGGTGGGCGAAGGCACCGGCGGCTTCACCGACTACTTCAAGCAGCGGAACATCATCCCGCTGACCGGCTCGTACGCCGACATCGAGCACGTGCTCACGCACGAGATGGCACACCAGTTCCAGCTCGACGTCTTCTCGCGCGGGCGGGGCGGCTCGGCGCTCCAGGGCGTCCTGCAGGTCCAGCCGCCGCTCTGGTTCATGGAAGGCATGGCCGAGTACCTCTCGCTCGGGCCCGTGACGCCCGAGACGGCGATGTGGCTGCGTGACGCGTCGCTCGAGGGCACGCTGCCCACCATCGAGCAGCTCACCTACGATCCCCGGATCTTCCCGTATCGCTTCGGCCACGCGCTCTGGGCGTATGTCGGCGAGCGCTGGGGCGACGAGGCCATCGGCCAGATCCTCAAGAGCTCGATCAACGGAGGTATCGACAACGCCTTCCGCAAGGTTACCGGCCTCACCCTGCCGCAGCTCTCGGCGCAGTGGCGCGACGCGGTGCAGAAGAAATACCTGCCGGAGGTGGGCTCCAGGGTGCGGGCGCGCTCGGTGGCGAAGGAGCTGCTCACCGAGAAGCGCAGCGAGGGAACGCTTCACCTGGCCCCGGCGCTCTCGCCCGACGGGTCGCAGGTGGCCTACTTCAGCGAGAAGGACTTCTACTTCGTCGATCTCTACCTCGCCGACGCCACGACCGGCAAGGTCAAACGCCGGATCCTCAAGTCCACGTTCAGCAGCAACTACGAGACGTACCGCTTCATCAACTCGCAAGCCAACTGGTCGCCCGACGGCCGGTTCCTTGCCTTTGCCGCGAAGCGCGGGCCGCAGGACGACATCGTCATCGTGGACGTCAAGCGCAACAAGCGGGTGAAGGAAATCCGCGTGAAGCTGAACGGCGTCACCACGCCGGCCTGGAGCCCGGATGGCCAGCAGCTTGTCTTCACCGGCTACGACGGCGGCCTCTCGGATCTCTTCGTCATCAATCGCGACGGGACCGGCTTCCGCCGGCTCACCGACGACAAGTACGCCGACCTGCACCCGGTCTGGTCGCCGGACGGGCGTACCATCGCGTTCGCCACCGACCGCGGGCCGCGCACCGACTTCCGCACGCTCGCCATCGGCAACTTCCGGCTCGCGCTCTATCACCTCGACACCGGTGCGATCGACGTCCTGGACCACATGGACGAGGGAAAGAACGTGAGCCCCCAGTGGGCGCCCGATGGCGGCTCGCTCGCGTTCGTGTCCGACCGGAACGGCGTGAGCAACATCTTCCTATATGACTTGCGCAGCCACGACGTCTACCAGATCACCGACTTCTACACCGGAGTGCAGGGCATCACGCCGCTCTCGCCGGTGCTGTCGTGGTCGGCGGGCGCGGATCGGCTCGCGTTCAACTATTACGAGAAGGGAAACTACGACGTCTATACGCTGGACAACCCGCGCGCGCTCCGGCGCGAGCCGTACCGCGCGGCAGCGGTGGACACCGCGGCGGTGGCGCGCGGCGGGGAGCCGGCCGATACCGGGGTCGCCGTGGCGAGCGCGGCGAATGAGCAGAATCCGCAGATCGGCGAGGGCGGCTCGATTTACCGGAGCGAGCAGGGCTTCCGCGCCTCGGGCGATCTGGGCCGGGCAACGGACACGAGCAAGACCGTCGCGCCGGTGACGGTCGCGTCCCTGCTCGACTCCGCCAACTTCGCGCTGCCCGACACCAGCGAGTTCACCATCAAGCCGTACAAGATCGGCTTCTCCGCCGACTACGTGCAGCGGCCGACGGTGGGCTACGTGCGTGACAACTTCGGCAGCGGGCTCTACGGCGGCAGCGCCATCCAGTTGACCGACATGCTCGGCGACCATGCCCTCACCTTCGCCGGCTTCATAAACGGGCGGATCACCGAGGCGCAGGCGCTCGCGGCGTACACCAACCTCAGGCACCGGCTCAACTGGCAGGTGGGGCTCGAGCAGGACCCGTACTTCTTCTTCGAGCAGAGCGCGTTCGTCCAGGATCCGCGGGTGCCGGGCGGGATCAGCCTCGTCTCCAATATCCGCCGGCTTGTGTTCCGCTCCGCGTTTGCGCAGGCCATCTACCCGTTCAGCCGGTTCCAGCGGGTCGAAATCGGCGCGCGCGCGGTCAACGTTGCCGACGGCATTTACCAGATCGTCGAGCCGTACAATTTCGGGGCCGATCCGTCTATCGAGCGGTTCGACAGTCCTTCCCACAGCTACATCGAGCCCACCGCGGCGCTGGTGTTCGACAACACGCTGTTCGGCTACGTCGGGCCCTTCATCGGGCGCCGGTACCGCTTCTCCGCCTCGCAGGCGATCGGCGGGTGGCGATACAGCGAGCTGCTGGCGGACTTCCGCCGCTACGACAGGATCGCCGGTCCGGTCGTGTTCGCCTCCCGCGCGCTCTTTCTCGGCCGGCTCGGCCGCGACGCCGACCAGTTCCGCATTTTCGCCGGCCTCCCGGACATCCTTCGAGGCTATACCTCGGGATCGTTCCTCAACCACGAGTGCCTCACCGCCACCGTGAACCCAAACGGCTTCACCGGGTGCGGCGCGCTCGACCAACTGGTCGGAAGCCGGATCGCCGTCGGCAACTTCGAGATCCGGTTCCCGATCCTCAATAACCGCCTGATCCACGGGCTGCCATCCGCCATTCCGCCACTCGAGGGCGCGCTCTTCTACGACATCGGCCTCGCATGGGACAGCGGCGACAAGATCGTGTGGCAGCGGCACGCCGGCGATGATCCGGTGCTCGTGCGCGAGCCGCTCATGGCGTACGGCGGCTCGCTCCGCACCAATCTGTTCGGCTTCGTGGTGCTGCGGCTCGACTATGCGCGCCCGCTCCGGCGGGAGATCAAGAGCCTCTGGACGCTGAGCCTGGGTCCGGTGTTCTGACGGGGCATCCTGCAGGGCTGAGCGGGGTGCCCCCTGCACCCCGCTCGGGCTATTTTCCGGCCGTGCTTCTCCGACACCAATCCGCACGCAGAGTGGCGCTCGCGCCCGAGTGTGCCCGGGCGGCCGCGCTCGCCGCGCTCGTGCTCGCGACCGGCTGCGGCGGCCGCTCGACCACGGCGGTGCCGCGGCTTCCCGAATCGCCGCGCGCGACGACGCCGGCGAGCGTGCTCCGCGTGCCGCGTGGCGGCGGGCTCGCCCGCCTCTATCGCATCCCCGACCTGTCCGAATCCGAGTGGAAGGCGCGCGAAAAGCTCCCCGCGCTAAAGCAGGTGGTGGGCGGTGATCTCGAGCAGCGGATCGTTTTTGCGCTCGACGCCAAGCGCAATCTTATCGGGCTCGATCTCGAGTCCGGTCACGTCCGCACCTTCCTGCCGGAGGTGCGCGAGGCGGCCATCGGGCCCGACGGCTCCGTGTACGCGGTCGACACCGGCGGCGTCGTGACCCAGTTCGTGCGCCGGGCACCGGTGCGGTTCCGCGATCGGCTTGCCGGCACCAGTCGCGCGCTCTACGGCACGATGGACGGCTCGCTCATCGCGATCCCCGCCTCCGAGCGCAGCGATGCCGAGGCGCTGGGCCCCGACCAGGCGACAGGCCGCGCGGCGCTCCCGCGCGGAGATGCGGCGGCCACGTTCCTTGGCGACCTGGTCGCGATCGCGGCGGACAGCGCGGTCGTGCTCTACCAGCCTCAAGCCAAGCGCGCCACGCGCACCGTGGACGTGGAGCACGCGCGTGCGGTAGCGTTTTCGCCGTCTGGCCACCGCCTCTACGTGGCGGATGCCGGCGGCGGCCTTCGCATCATCGATCGCTTCAGCGGTGAGACGCTCAAGCGGATCGCGCTGCCGGGGCCGGCGCGCGAGCTGCGTGGCGACTTCTATGGCGCGTGGCTGCTCGCGCGGCCCGAACGTGGCGACTCGGTCTGGGTGGTGGATGCTGCCTCGGGCCGGATCGCGGGCACCGTGCTCAGCGGATGGAGCTACGACCTTCCCGCCGTGGCAGGCCATCACACGCTCCTGCTCCGCGCCGGCGCGGACCTCTCCGCGCGCGATCTCTCCGCAGAGGGACTCCCGTCGAGCGGCACCGTCGAGGGCGGGGCGGCGGACATCTGGCTCCCGCTCGCGTGGCTGCCCGCCACGGAAGAGGCGCAGCTCGCGGCCGCCGACTCCGCAGCCGCCGATTCGACCGCAGATTCCGCCGCGCCCGCCGGCGCCGGCATCTACCTGCAGGTGAGCAGCTCGCGCAATCCGTCATGGGCCGGCGAGCTGGCCGACAAGCTCAAAGCGGCCGGCGTCCCCGCATCGGTCCTCCCGCCCAAGCAGGGTGACGAGGCCTATCGCGTCGTGCTCGGCCCCTACGCCACGCGGGAACAGGCCGAGGCGGCCGGCAAGACGCTGGGCATGCCGTCGTTCGTGGTGACCCCGCAGGACCGACCCGCGCAGTGACTCGTCAACGCATTCCGAGCGGAGGACGCGCCGCATGAAGCTCACCCGGCTGGAGCTTTCCGGCTTCAAGTCGTTCGCGGACACAGTGACGCTCGATTTCGAGCAGGGCGTCACCGCCATCGTTGGGCCGAACGGTTGTGGCAAGTCCAACGTCTCCGACGCCGTGCGCTGGGTACTGGGCGAGCAGTCGGCGCGGCTTCTCCGCGGCGGCAAGATGGAGGACGTGATCTTCCAGGGCTCCGCCAATCGCCGGCCGGTGAACGTGACCGAGGTGGCGCTCTACCTCGACAACAGCGACGGCGACCTGCCGATCGCCTACCGCGAGGTGGTGATCGCCCGCCGCCTCTCGCGCTCCGGTCAGAGCGACTACCTGCTCAACGGCTCGCCGGTGCGCCTGCGCGACATTCAGGATCTGCTGCGCGGCACCGGGCTCGGCAGCGACGCGGGCGTCGTGATCGAGTCGGAGATGATCAAGCTGCTGCTCTCCGACCGCGCCGACGAGCGCCGCTCGCTCTTCGAGGAGGCGGCGGGCATCGGCCTCTACCGCGACCGCAAGCACTCGAGCGAGCGGCGCCTGGAGGAGACGGCGGCCGACCTGCAGCGGGTGGAAGATCTGATCGCCGAGGTGCAGTCGCAGATCCGGAGCCTCGCGCGGCAGAAGGGCAAGTCCGAGCGGCACGCCAAGCTCACCGAGGAGAAGTTCGCCGTGCAGATCACGCTCGCGCGGCGGCAGTTGGACGAGCTGGCCGAGCGATCCGCCGGGCTCAACGCGCGCTTCGGCGAGCTCACGGCGCTGCTCCCGGCGGAGCGCGAGCAGCTCTCGGCGGCGGAGGCGCGGCGCGAGGAACTGTCGCGCGGACGGGCGGCAGCCGAGCTGCAACGCACCGAGATCGCCCGGCGCCTCGGTGCAGTTCGCGTGGACTTGGGCAAGCTGGACGGCGATCTGGCCCTCGCCGCCGAGCGGCTCGCCAACACGACCGCGCGCCGCGCGCGGGCCGAGGACGAGCGGGCGCAGATGGTGCAGCGCGCCGCTGAGGCCGCAGCCGAGCGCGAGGCCGCGGCCGCCGAGCAGGACGCGGCCGCGCGCGAGCACGAGCGGATTCAGGCCGACGTGACGGCGCGCGCGGCGGAGGAAGAAACGGGGCGCGCGCGGTTGCTGGAGCAGCGAGCCGGCGTGCGACAGCGGGAGCACGGGCTGCACGTGCACGCGCAGACGCTGCATTCGCTCGAGGGCGAGCGCGCGGCGCTCGAGGGCGAGCTTGCATCCCTCCGCGAGCGGCTGGCGCAGGCGGGCGCGCACAGCGGGGGGCTCGAAGGCGAGCTGGGCCGCGCCGAGCGCGAGCGGGACCACGCCGCCGAGCAGGCCGCGAGCCGGAGCCATGACGCCATCCGCGCCGCCGCGGCGGCGGAGCACGCGCGGCACCTCGTTGCGGAGGCGCGGGAGCACGAGGCGACGAACCGGTCGGAGCGGCGCCGGGCCGAGGAGGCGCTCGCACAGATCACCGCGAGGCGGGAGGTGCTGGAGGAGCTGGAGCGCGACCGTGTCGGGCTCGCGCCCGGCGCCGCCGCCCTGCTCTCCGCGCGCGACCGCTTTGACGGCCGCGTGCTCGGACCGCTGAGCGATTTCGTGAGCGCGGCGCGCGAGGACGCCGAGCTGGGAGAGCGCCTGCTTGGAGAATGGACTCACGCCGTGCTGGTGAAGGACCACGAGACCATCGACGTCATTCGCGCGTGGCACGCCGAGCACCAACCGGGCGCGCTGGTGCTGTTGCCGGTCGAGCCCGGGCCATCGGCACCCGCGGGCGATCGGTCGCTCGCCGGCCGATTCCGCGCGGAAGGCCCCGCAGCCGCTTGGGTGGCGGCGGCACTCGCCGGCTCCGAGGTGCTCGACGACGCGGGCCACGTGCTCCGCCGTGCGAGCGGCGCGATCTTCCTCGGCGCGCCGGCGGGCCCGTCGGGGCCGCTTCGCCGGCGGGCGGAGCTTGCCGCCATCAGCCAGGAAGCGGCGCACGCCACCGGCGTGCTCGAGGCGGCGGAAGCGCGCCTCGCCGCCACCGTCGCGCAGCTGGCGGAGCTGGAGCGCGCGCAGGCGGCCGCGGGTGCCGAGGCCGACGCCTGTCGGGATGCGGAGCGCCAGGCCATCGCCGCGCGCGAGGACGCCGCGCGCTTCGTTGCCAACCTGAGCCGGGAATTCACCGATTCCGAGGCGCAGGTGGCGCGGCTCGCCGAGCGGCTGGCGCGCGCGGAGCAGCGGCTGGTCGAAGTCGACGCGCTGCTCATCGAAGGGGAGCGGTCTCGCGCGCGGCTCGACGAGGCGTTGGGCGCGGCGCGCGCCGCGCTCGCCGAGCTGGAGACCGCGCAGGAGCTGGCGCGCGAGCAGCGGGCGCATCGGCAGGTCGAAGAAGCGCACGTGGCCGCCGGACTGCGCGGCGCCTCGGAGCGGCTTTCCCGCGCGCTCGCGGCGCACGATGGCGCATCGGCCGCCATCGGATCGCTCACCTCCGAGCTGGCGCAACTCGAGCATGACGCCGCCAGCCTTGGCGCGCAGCAGCTCCAGTGGCAGGAAGCCCGCTCCGAGCGGCGCGTCGCGCTGCTCGAGCTGGAGGCGGCGGACACTGACGCGGAGCTCGGCCTCGCGGCCGCGGAGGCGGATCTTGCCGAGGCCGAGCGCGCCGTGGCCGCCGCGCGAGCCGCGGTGGACGCGCACGCCGAAGAGAGCCATCGACACCAGATCGAGCTGACCGAGGGCGCCGGCCTCCGGCGCGGCATTGTCCAGGCGGTCGAGACCGAATGGCGCAAGCCGATCGACCTGCTGATGGACGGTGCCGCGCTGCTCGACCTCGACCGCGAGACGCTGGAATCCGAGTCGGCCCGCATCGTCGCCGCCCTCGAGGCGATCGGCCCGGTCAATCCGCTCGCCGTGGAGGAGCATGCCGACGAGGTGAAGCGGCTCGAATTCCTCACCGGCCAGCGGGACGATCTGGTCGGCGCACGGCAGGCGCTGCTTCAGGCCATCCGCGAAATCGACGGCACGGCGCGACGACTCTTTCTCGAGACGTTCGAGGCGGTGAAGGCGAACTTCCATACCGTCTTCCAGACCCTCTTCGGCGGCGGCGAATGCGACCTGCGGCTCGCCAACACGGACGACCCGCTGGAAAGCGAGATCGAGATCCTCGCGGCGCCGCGCGGCAAGCGGATCCAGCACGTGCGGCTCCTCTCGATGGGCGAGCGCACGCTGGTGGCCACCTCGCTCCTTTTCGGCCTCTATCTCACCAAGCCGAGCCCATTCTGCCTGATGGACGAAGTAGACGCGCCGCTCGACGACGCCAACGTCGGCCGCTTCACCCGGCTGCTGGACGAGTTCAAGGCAAGCACCCAGTTCATCGTCATCACCCACAACCCGCGCACCATGCAGGCGGCCGACGCGGTGTTCGGTGTGACGATGCAGGAGCCGGGCATCTCGACCATCGTCGGTGTGCGGCTGGGTGAGGCGGCGCACGTGGAGCCGGTGCACGCCGAGCCGGCGCGAGCGGTCGCGGCGCATGCGTAGTCCCCGACCGCTCGCGCGCCCCGCCGCGGAGCTCCCATGCTGATCGTGATGCGCCACGGCGCTACCGACGAGGAGATTCGTCAGGTGGCCACCGTCATCGAGGAGATGGGTTACGAGGCGCGGGTCATGCCGGGCCGCCAACGCACCACGGTGGGCCTGGTCGGCAACGACGGCCGCGTCGATCCCTCGCGCCTTGCGGGACTGGCCGGGGTGCAGGAATGCATTCCGGTCACCAAACCGTACAAGCAGGTATCGCGCGAATGGCGCCCGCAGTCCACGGTGGTACAGCTCGGCGGCGGGGTCGCCGTGGGCGGCGAGGAGATCGTGGTGATGGCGGGTCCCTGCTCCGTCGAGAGCGAGCGCCAGATCATTGACGCCGCGCGCGCGGTGCGGGATGCCGGCGCCACCGTGCTCCGGGGTGGCGCGTTCAAGCCGCGCAGCTCGCCGTACGCCTTTCAGGGGCTTGGCGCCCGGGGCCTGGCACTTCTCGCCCGGGCGCGCGAGGAGACCGGCCTGCTCATCGTGACCGAGGCGATGGATCCCGAGGGTCTCGACGCGGTGGCAGCCGTCGCCGATGTGGTGCAGATCGGCGCGCGCAACATGCAGAACTACTCGCTGCTCAAGCGCGCGGGCCACTGCGGCCGCCCGGTGTTGCTCAAGCGCGGCCTCGCCGCCACCATCCAGGAGCTGCTCCTCTCGGCCGAGTACATCCTGGCCGAGGGCAACGCGAACGTGATCCTGTGCGAGCGCGGTGTCCGCACCTTCGACCCGGCAACGCGCAACCTGTTCGACCTCGCGGCCATTCCGGTCGTGCACGGCGCGTCACATCTGCCCATCGTGGCCGACCCGAGCCACGCCACCGGGCATCGCGACATGGTGACGCCGATGGCGCGCGCCGCGGTTGCGGCTGGCGCCGACGGACTTCTCATCGAGGTCCATCCCGATCCGGACCGCGCGCTCTCCGACGGCGCGCAGAGCCTCTTTCCGACGCAGTTCAGCCAGATGATGCGCGAGGTGCGGCTCATCGCCGAGGCCATCGGACGGCGGGTGACGGAGCCGGCGGGGGAGCGGGCGTGAGGGTGGGCGGACGGGCGGACAGTCGGACAGGCAGATGCAGGGCCGGGCGCCGCGCCGCGGGTTGGGCGGCCGTAGTTCGCCTGGCCGGCGCGATCATCCCGGGCGCCGCGCTGTCCGTCTGTCCGTCTGTCCATCTGTCCGCCCAAGAGGCCCCCGCCATCGTCGACCGCGCGGCGGACGCCTACCGTTCGCTCATTTCGCTCCGGGCCGACTTCGATCAGACGATCGAGAACCCGATGATCGGTGACCAGGAAAGCAAGGGCGTGCTCACCCAGTCGGGCCACGCCAAACTTTCGATGCGCTTCACCGATCCGCCGGGCGAAGCGATCGTGATCGACGGCGAGCATGTCTGGGTGTACACGCCAAGCACCACGCCCGGCCAGGTGCTCAAGTTGCCGGTGCCGAGCGGCGGGCCGGTGTACGGCTACAATCTCATCGCGTGGCTGCTCGACCGGCCCGCTGAGCGGTACGCCTCCACGTACGTCCGCGCGGATCGGATCGACGGGCGCGCGGTCGACGTGATCGAGATGCTACCCACCGTGCCCGACATGCCGTTCACCAAGGCCACCGTGTGGCTCGACAAGGCCGACGCGCTGCCGAGACGGATCGAGATCGAGGAGATCTCGGGCCAGCACCGCACACTCACGCTGCACCACCTCCGTATCAACGTCCCCGTGAGCGACAAGACGTTCACCTTCGACGTGCCGGACGGCGTCAGGGTGATCGAGCAGGGTTAGTCGGCGAGCAGGCGCGCCAGCTCGGCCGCGGCTTGCTCACCGAGCCCCGCCTCGCGCGCGAGCGCGAGTGCTGCGCGCCCCACCGCCCGGTAGATGGCCGCGTCTCCGGGCGCGAGCGCCGTGAGGTGCGCCCGCACCGTTGCCACGTCGCCGCGACGGATGGGGCCGGTGAGCGCGCGTCGGGCGCCGAGGGCCGCCACGTTGCCGACGGCGCCGGCCAGTAGCGGCTGATACATCCGCCCCACGACTTCTTCGGGCACCCCCGCCGACTGCGCGATCCGCTCCGCCATGGCCGCCAATGCCACCGTGTAATTCGCCGTGATCACCGCGGCCGCGTGGTAGAGCGGCTTCGCTTCGGCCCTGAGCCGCACGGGCGTCATGCCGAGCGCCTCGGCGAGCCGTTCTGCCGCGGCGAGCGCGCGCGCGTCGCCCTCGATGCCGGCAAAGGCGCCGCGGAGACGCGCCGGCGCGCGGGCGGAGTCGGCCACGGTCTGCAATGGGTGAAAGGAGCCGAGCGCCGCGCCGGTCGGCGCGAGTGCGGATAGCGCGCTCCGATCGAGTGGACCCGCCAGATGGAGCACCACGTGCGCCGGCCCGACGGCGCCACACGCCACGAGCGCGGCCGCCGCATCGGGGATCGCGTCGTCGGGCGTCGCCACGAGCACGAGTTCCGCCGCGCCGACCGCGGGCCCCCAGTCTCCCGTCCGCAACGCGAGAGGTGACGCCACCGGCCGCGCCGAGCGCGCCAGCAGCGTCACCTCCCATCCGCCCGCAACGAGCGCGAGCGCGATGCCCTGCCCCATCCGGCCCGGCCCGACCAGGGCCGTCCGGAGCGGGCCGGTCAGTTCGTCCTCTGTGCCGTCGCGCTCGACATCGCGAGCCCGAGCAGCTCCTTCGGTGTCTGCGCCTTGCGAAGCAGACCGAGCGCCGTCTGCAGTTGCTCGTCGTCGAGCGAGCGGCGCTTGAACTCGGCCGGCCGCCCGAAGATGTAGCGCGCGATCTCGTAGCCCAACTGCGAATCGATGAGCGAGCCCGCCCCGGCAAACACCTGCGGCGTCATGTCCACGCCCTTGGCCTTGAGCCGCTGATAGACCTGCTGCCGCATCTCCGGCGTCACCTTGAAGTTCTCGGCGGTGACGGCCTTGGTGCGCTTGAGGTCGAGCGCCAGATCGGTGAGCACGTCGCGGTACACCGGCGTCTTGCCGCCGAGTGCGCGGGCGAACTCACGCTCGCTCGTGGTGAGCGTGTCGGGCCGCACCACGATGTCGGGCACGATCCCGCCGCCGCCGCGCACGGTGCGGCCGCCATCGGTATGGTAGGCGGGCCGCTGCTTGAGCGCCGAGTCGGAGGTGGCGTCGCTCGAGGCCGCGCCGGTGCTGTCGAGCGCCGCGGCCTGCGCCTGCGCGAACTGGTCTTCCTCGTTCTTGGCCGTGCGCTGAATGGTGCGTCCGCTTGGTGTGTACCACCGCGCGGTGGTGAGCTTGAGCGCCACGCCATCGCCAAGAGGGAAGAGGGTCTGGACCAGGCCCTTGCCGAAGGTCGGCGTGCCCACGACGACGGCACGGTCGTGGTCCTGCAAGGCGCCGGCGATGATCTCGGCGGCGCTCGCCGTGCCTTCATTCACCAGCACTACCACCGGCAGATCGGGCCACGGCTGCCGGACGTCGTCGTAGAACTCTTTGCTCGAGCCGCGCGCGCGGCCGCGGGTGGAGACGACCTCCTGGCCCTTGTCGAGGAAGAGGTCGGAGACCTTGACGCCCTGGTCGAGCAGGCCGCCGGGGTTGAGCCTCAAGTCGAGCACCATCGCCTTCATTCCCTTGGCCTTCATCGACGTGACCTCGTCGCGCAGCTCGCTCGCCGAGGTCTCGGCCACCGGATTGAGGGAGATGTAGCCCACGCCGCTGTCGAAGAGTGTCCCCGGCGGCACCGAGCGGACATGGATGGCAGCGCGGGTGAGATCGAACTTGAGCGGGTCCATGATGCCCGCACGGCGCACCTGGAGCGCGATGTGGCTGCCCGGATCGCCGCGCAGGGCCTTCACCGCCTGCTCCGTCTTCCAGCCCTCGGTGGACTTGCCTTCAACTTGAATGATCTGGTCGCCGGTTTCGATGCCGGCGCGTTCGGCGGGCGTATCGGGGAGCGGCGCCACCACGGTGATCCACCCGTCGCGCACGTCGATCTGGATACCGAGCCCCGCATAGTTGCCCGACGTCTGCTCGGTGAGCGCCTTGTAGTCGTCGCCGGTGAGAAGGACCGAATACGGGTCCTTCAGCTCCTCGAGCATCCCGTTGGTGGCTTTGTCGTACAGGTCGGACTCGCCGATCGAGTCCACGTAGTAATTGTGGACGTGAGCGAGCACGTCGTCGAAGAGGCGCGCCTGCTGATAAACGTTGCCGTTCGCCGCGACGCCGCGCTGCAAGAGCCAGCCGCCGCTGAAGAACGACAGCATCGCCACCAGGCCGATCACACCCCAGCGTTGCTTCATACTGCCTCCAGACAGACCGGGACCGCTACCCGCGCGTCCCCCGAAAGGTTTCCGGTGCCGCTGCGAGCACCTCGGCCCACGCGGCCTCGAGGAGCGCCGCCGGCGCCAGTGTTCCGTCCAAATGTCGCACCCCCTCGCCGCTTGCCGCCAGATAGGCGCGGGCCACGCGGTCGTGAAAGCCGGGGTCTTCCCGCTCGAGCCGGTCGCGCGACTTGCCGGCGTTTCGCTGGCGCTGCCGCCCGAGCGCCGGAGGGATGTCGAGTACCAGCGTCAATTGTGGCCGGAGCCCGCCAGTGGCGACAATGCCCACGAGGCTGATGGTGGCCGCGTCCAGGCCCCGTCCCGCCCCCTGATATGCCTCGGTCGACAGCTGGTAGCGATCTCCGAGCACGATTCGCCCCGCGCCGAGTGCCGGCCGGATCACCTCCTGCACCAAATGGGCCCGGGCCGCCGCGAGGAACAGCAGCTCGGTGGCCGGCGCGAACCGGCTGGCCGGATCGAGAAAGGCGGAGCGGATCCGCTCGGCCGCAGGCGTCCCGCCGGGCTCGCGGACCACCACGGGGTCGAGACCCCGTTCCCGCATCGTGCGCTCGAGCCCGGCGACAAGCGTCGACTTGCCGGCGCCCTCGGGACCCTCCACGACGAGGAAGAACCCGCTCACGGCGGCGCGATCACGAGAGCGTGATGATGCTGCTCGTCGCGCCCTTTTCCATGCCCTCGCTGATCTGCTGATTCACCCGGCCCATCAACTTCTCGAAGTTGGCGCGGGCCACCACGTACGCCTGGCCCACGGAGCTCGTCTCCAGGTCGCGCACGGCGTTCTCGTACGCTTCCGCGGTCGGCTGGTCGGGCATCTGGCCCTGGGCCACAAGCTGATCGACCTGCCGGGCGAGACGCTGGATCTCGTCCAGCTTGGCGACCGTGTCCTTGTCTTCCCGCAAGCTCGTCTCGGCGCG
This sequence comes from Gemmatimonadales bacterium, assembly GCA_036279355.1. NCBI lineage: Bacteria > Pseudomonadati > Gemmatimonadota > Gemmatimonadia > Gemmatimonadales > Gemmatimonadales bacterium. The sequence continues at coordinate 82,304 of DASUJH010000060.1, read as the reverse complement.
CCTGAGCGCCTGATACTCTGGCGTCTGCCCGATGCTGCGGCCCAGGTCCTGTGCCTTGTCCCAGATCACGGTCCGTCGCTCCTTCGCGCGAGGAGGTAGCGCTCGCGCCCGAAAAGGTCCATGCCCACCGTCACATCGGTCCACCCGGCCCGGACCACGAGGCTCGCCGCCGCCGCGGCGCGGGTGCTGTCCACCTCGAGCGCGAGCCACCCGCCCGCGCGCACCACCCGGTGCGCATCGTGCGCGAGCCCGCGCACCGCGTCGAGTCCGTCCGCGCCGCCCACCAGCGCGTCGCGCGGCTCCCAAGCCCTCACCGCGTCGTCGACGGCGGCATATTCCGCCGTCGTGAGGTATGGCGGGTTGGAGACCACGGCGTCGAGGCCGCTCGTCACCAAAGCGCCGGTTAGATCGCCGCGGACGAAGGAGACCGGCGACGGTCCGCCGGGCCGCGCCATGCGACGAATGCCGGCCCGGCGCGCGTTGTGAGCGGCGAGTGACAGCGCCCCGCCGGACCGATCGACGGCCACGATCCGCTCGTAGCTGCCCTCGACCGCGAGGCTCAATGCGATGCAACCCGAGCCGGTGCCCACGTCGGCCACGGAGCCGCCGGGAACGCGCGTGAGAACGAGGCCCACCAAACCCTCGGTTTCCGGCCGCGGAATGAGCGCGCGCCGGTCAATCTCGAGCGTGAGCCGGCGAAAGCCCACGACGCCCGAAACATAGGCGAGGGGCTCGCCGGCCGCGCGCCGCGCGACGGCATCGAGGAAGCGCGCCGCATCGCTCGGCGCGACCTCGTGCTCGCGCACGAGCCACGCGCGCGCTGGCTCCGTTGCATTGAGATCCGCCCAGAGGCGGAGCGCATTGCGCCGGGGCGCCGGGACACCGGCAGCGGCGAGGCGGCCCGCAGCGTCGGCGAGCAGCGGGGCCAGCGTCGCGACGAGCTCAGTCACCGGCCTGCTCCTCCCGGCTCTTCATGCGCAGCGCGTCGACCAGCGGCTCCAACCGCCCGTCGAGCACTTCGGCCAGGTTGTGGATCGACAGGTTGAGCCGGTGCTCGGTGACGCGGCTCTGGGGAAAATTGTAGGTCCGCACCTTGGCCGAGCGGTCGCCGGTGCCCACCATGGCGCGACGCTCGCGGGCGCGCCGCGACTCCTGCTCGGCGATCATCCGGTCGAGCAGCCGGGCGCGCAGCACCTCGAGCGCCTTGAGCTTGTTCTGCAATTGCGACTTCTGATCCTGCTGCTGCACCACGAGCCCGGTGGGGAGATGGGTGATCCGGACCGCACTATCGGTGGTGTTGACGCTCTGGCCGCCGGGACCGCTCGAGCGGAACACGTCGATCTTGAGATCGTTGGGCTCGATGCGGACGTCCACCTCCTCCGCCTCGGGCAGCACGGCCACGGTCGCGGCGGAGGTGTGAATGCGGCCCTGGGTCTCGGTGGCCGGCACACGCTGCACCCGGTGCACGCCGCTCTCCCAGCGCAGCAGACCGTACGCATCGTCGCCGCGGACGGCAAAGATCGCTTCCTTCACGCCGCCCAGGTTTCCCTCGCTCAGCGCGATCGGCTCGACGGCGAGGCCGTGGCGCTCGGCGTAGCGGGTGTACATGCGCACCAGCTCGCCGGCGAAGAGGCCGGCCTCGTCGCCGCCGGTGCCGGCGCGGATCTCGACGATGGCATCGCGGTCGTCGTGGGGATCGCGGGGGATGAGCAGCTCGTGCAGCTCGCGGCGGAGCGCATCGATTTCGGGAGTGAGGCGGACGAGGTCCGCGCGGACGAGCGCGGCGAGCTCGGGATCACCGTCCTGGCCCAGCTCCCGCGCCTGCGCCAACTCGTCTTCAAGCCGGGTCAGCCGCTCGGCGGCCCTGACGACGGGAGCGAGCCGCGTGTGCTCGCGGCCAAGCGCCTTGAGCCGGGCCGGATCGCGCGCCACGTCGGGCTCGGCCAGCGCCCGGGACACCTCCTCCGCGCGGGCGAGCGCCTGGCGGAGTCGGGCCTCCATGGCTTACGCCTTGGCCGCCTCGCCCTGGTACCTGCGGCGGAAGCGGTCCACCCGGCCCGCCGTGTCGACCAGGCGCTGCTTGCCCGTGAAGTACGGATGGCATTGCGCGCAGACCTCGACGTGAATCGACGCCGCGGTGGAGCGGGTCTCGAAGGAGTTTCCGCACGCGCAGACGGCGGTGACCTTCCGATAGTTGGGATGGAGATCGGCCTTCACGGTTGTGCTCCTTCGAATGCGTCGGGATCGATGGGTTTGACACGAGCGCCGGCCGGTCGGGCCGGAAACGGCGAAATCTAACGGTCTCAGTGGGTTCCGATCAATCCCCGAGCGCTGCGGCGCGCCGCGCGCCCTTGTGAGAGCGGCCCGGCCGCGGTACACGTTCAGGGCACCTTGCAGCGGGTCATGCACCGTGACCCGCGAACATCCTGCGAGAGAGAGGTCCCCGTGCCTGTTGCCGCCATAGACGTGTTGCGCAAGGTCCCCCTGTTTCACGGGCTGACCGAGCATGATCTGCAGTCATTCGCGGACCTGGCCCGCGAACGCAGCTATCCGAAGGGCAGCGTCATCGTATTCGAGGACGATCCGGGCGACGCGCTCTATCTCGTCGCCGGAGGACAGGTGAAGGTGGTGCTCATTGCCGAAGACGGCCGCGAGGTCATTCTTTCGGTGCTCGGCGAGGGGAGCTTCTTTGGTGAGATGGCGGTGATCGACGAAGAGCCGCGCTCCGCCCACGTGATCGCAATGGAAGACTCCAACCTGCTCGTGATCCGCCGCGAAGATTTCCACGCGCGGCTCCGCAGCATGCCGGAAGTGGCGATCTCCCTCCTCAAGGAAATCTCACGCCGCCTGCGGCGCGCGGACGAGAAGATCGGCAGCCTCGTGCTGCTCGACGTGAACGGGCGGGTAGCCCACCTGCTCTTGCGCATGGCCGACGAGGAGCACGGGGACCGGATCACCCGCAAGCTCACCCATCATACGATCGCGCAGATGATCGGCTCCAGCCGAGAAACGGTGTCGCGCACGATGCGCAATCTGGTCGAGCGCAGCATCATCCAGGTCACCCGCAAGGACATCACGCTCAAGGATCGACAAGCGTTGATGCTCGCGGCGCGCCGCGCGTGACCCCGGTCACGCGGCCCCGGTGAGTGCGGCTCTCGCCGCGCCCGGGGTCGCGGCCGACTTTCGAGCGTGCCGGCGGGGGCCACACCCGCCGGATTCCTCTCGCATCGGGGCCTCGTGAGTTACACCCTGACGTTCTGGGGCACCCGGGGTTCGATTCCGACACCGGGCCCGAAGACCCACCGCTACGGCGGCAATACCCCCTGCGTCGGCATTACCGCCCGCGATGGCCGCCTCGTGGTGCTGGACGCGGGCACCGGGCTTCGAGCGCTAGGCGACGCGCTCATGCGCAGCGAGGCGGATGGCGCCGCGCCCGCTGATGGCGCGGCCGAGAGAGGCTACGGCGGCGCGCGCGAGGTCGATCTTCTCCTCTCGCACACCCACTGGGATCACATTCAGGGATTGCCGTTCTTCAAGCCGCTCAGCGTCGCGGGCACGCGGGTCCGGATCTACGGCGCCGCGCAGGATGGCGTGAGCCTCGGCGACATTCTGCGCCGGCAGATGGATCCCATGGTCTTCCCCGTCCCGCTCACCGCGCTCGCGGCGACGCTCTCGATCTCCGAGATCGGTGAGGGCTCGTTCGAGATCGGGCCCTTCCAGGTCTCCACGTTCTGCCTGCGCCATCCGGGTACGACGCTCGGTTTCCGCCTGCGGCCGCGTGACGGCGGCGGTGAGATCGCCTATCTCACGGACAACGAGTTGGGTCCCGGCGGCCGCTACCGGGTGCCGGCCGGCTGGCGCACCGCGCTCATCGAGTTTCTCGGCGGCATCGACACGCTGATCCACGACGCGATGTATTCGGAGGGCATCATCCGGGCCCGCGCGGGGTGGGGCCACTCGACGCCGCGCGAGGCGGTGGAGCTCGCCGGCGACGTCGGCTGTCGGCGGCTGATCCTGTTCCACCACGATCCCGAGCACGACGACGACACCATCGACAATCTGTTGCGCGATGCGCGCGCGCACGGCGCACACCGGGCGAAGGGGCTCGAGGTGGACGCCGCGCGCGAGGGCATGACGATCAGTCTTTGACGCCCGGCGCGCCGCCGCTCACCGGCCGCTGCCGAGCCACCATCGACACGCCGATCCCGAGCCCCACGTTGGCCGGCACGGCGAACGCCAGCACCTCCGCGTTGGCCTGATCGAACCCCGGCAGCAGCTTCACCAGCAGTCCTAACACCGACACGGCCGCCACCGCCCACGCGAGCGTCACCGCCGGTTGCCGCGCCCATGCGCTGCCCCGCGCGAGCCTCGGCGCGAGCAACGCGAGCGGCAGCAGCAGCAGGTTGGCCTGGAAGAGATTTTCGTTGCGGTACGCCGCCGTGTGGTCGGTGAACGCCCAGAGAAAGGCGAGAATGCCGCCCGCGACCCCGATCATGAGCGTCCAGCCGCCGGCGAGCCACGCAAATCCGCGCGCCGCACGCCGCGACGCCACCGCGCGCCGCGCCAGCACGACGAGCCCCGCGCCGATCGCGACCCCGGCCGCGAGGTAGGCCACGAGCCAGTGCGGCGGCCTCGCGGGCGGCACGGGCCGCGTGCTCAGATACAACGTGCGCTCGGCACGCACGAGCGCCATCGGACGGCCGTCCGCCCCGCGCACGTGAACCTGCGCGAGCCAGCGGTGCAGCTCGACCGGCAGGAACATCTCCTCCCACGCGCTCAGCTCATGGTCGGCCGGCTCGCCCAGGGCGAGGAGCAGCGCCGAGTAGAGCGCCGGATCGGATTCGGTGAGCCGCTCCGTATGCGAGCGATAGGTGGTGCCGGTGGGGATCGTGTCCATCTCGGCGCGCATCTGGCCGCCCAGGATGCGGTCGATGGCGTCGCGCACGCGGGTCGAGCAATTGTCCTTGTAGTAGTCGTAGTGGTAAAACCGGTTTTCCGGGCGCGCGTTCCACTCGAGGAAATCGGCGAGCGCGCGGCTCTGCTCGGATGAGAGATTGAGCTCCTGTACCCAGATCGTGCGATTGTCGTGGATGTAGTGCTCGATCATCGGCGCCGCATCGAAGCCTTCCATCCAGTAGAGCATCCGCCCCTGGATGAAGCGGAGCACGAAGTTCTCCTGCCGAAAATCGAACAGCCCGTAGTTGTAGGCGATGCTGGTGCCGTGAAGCCGGTCCTGCACCAGGATGGCGTTGTGCCCGAAGCGTTCCCACACCTCGGCGCCGACGCCCATCGTGAGGAGGGAGATGATGAGGGAGGAGTCGGACGGGCGGACGGGCAGACGGGCGGACGGGCGGACGGCGGGAGGCGCGGCCACTCCGGGTTGCGCGTGGGCCGATGGAGCGGCCATCGCCAACAGCGCAACGGCCGCGCACAGGTTCAGGACGGCGCCCCATCTGTCCGCCGCTCCGCCGGTCCGCCCGTCCGCCCGTCCGCCTCTCACAACTGCACGTCGCGCCCGTCCTGCGCCGAGCGGTAGATCGCCTCCAGCACGCGATGCAGCACCACCTGCTCGTCCAGCCGCGGCACCGCGGTGTCGCCCGCCACGGCCGCCTCGAAGTGCGCCCACTGCGCGCGGAACGAGGCGAGGAACGGATTCTCGCGGCCCCCCGACCCCGTGGGCGCCACGTCGGTCGGTACGCCGTGCAGCTCCTTCCACACCTTGAGCGGATTCACCGCCGCCGTTCCCTTGCTCCCACGGATCCCGACACCGAAGCGTTCTCCCTCGCCGATGTGGCGCCAGGTCACGTCGAAGAAGAGGCAGAACCCGCCATCGCATACCAGGAACGCGCTGCCGGACTGCTCCACCCGGTCCTTGCCGGCGCGGTCGAGGGCGGCGCTCGCGCGGATCGGGGGGGGATTGCCCGCGAGCCAGAGGCTGAGGTCGAGAATCGTGAGCCCCAGATCGAACATCGCCCCGCCGCCCGACTGCTCCCGCCGGGTGCGCCAGCCGAGCTGCGCGCGCGCGGGGCGGTACACGTGCCAACTGCCGCGCGCGCTCTCGAGCGCGCCCAGCTCGCCGCTCTGGACGAAGCTGCGGACGATCTGGACGTCCGGCCGGTAGCGATGATTCATCCCGACGAGCACGACGCGCCCGCGCCGCTCGACCGCGCGCTGAATCCGCTGCGCGCTCGCGAGCGAAATCGTGAGCGGCTTCTCGACCAGTACGTGCAGGTTGGCGGAGAGCGCGGCGAGGATGTGGGATTCGTGCAGGTGCGTCGGCGAGCAGACCACGACCGCGTCCAGCTCCTCGTAGCGCAGCAGCTCCTCGATGTCGTCGAATGCGTCCTTGATGCCGTACCGCTCGGCCAGCGCGCGGGCCTTCGGCAGGTCGCTGTCGCAGAGCGCGCGCACGTCGGTCTTCATTTTCTTGAACGTCGGCAGGTGTGCGATCTGGGTGATCGCGCCCGCGCCGATGACCCCGACCTTCAACGTGTCGCCCACGCGCTCGCTCCAGTGAGCCGGCGCCTCAGTAGAGGCGGCTCAACTCGGTATCCGGGTAATACGCTGCGAGGATGCGATCGAACGTCTGGCCGGCCCGCGCCCGGCCCACGGCGCCCCACTGGCAGAACCCGACGCCGTGCCCATTGCCGCCTCCCTCGGCTACAAGGTGAGTGAGCCGGCCGCCGGCGAGCGTCGGTGTGAGCGCGAACGCATTGCTCCGGAGCGGCTCGCCCGCGGCGGTATGGAGCACCTGCCGTACGAGCGGGCCATCCACCCTGAGCTCCTCACCGGGCAGGACAATGCCGAGCTCGGCCACGCGGCCCGACGCGCTGCGGCTTTCCACTCGGACATCCTGCAGCTCGTCGAGGCGCGGTGGCGGGGCACCAACTGCGGCGGGGAGCGTGCGCCGGAGCACCGCGCGCAGCGCGTCGCCCGACCACTCCTCCCGCCAGTGAAAGCGCGGCGAGATGCTGCAATAGGCGATGCCATCCGGACCCACATCGGACACCGAGCGGAGATACGGCCGCGCCGCGCCGCGGAAAATTTCCGTGCCCTCCGCCGTGCGGCCGCCGCAGGTCGAGAAGAAGAAGGCGTCGATCGGCGCGCCGTTCCAGGCGACGAAGAGCCCGCGGGTGGACTCGACGGCCTCGCGACCCTCGGGCGTCTCGGCGCCGATGCCCGCGTACACCTGGTCGGCCACGGTGGCATAGAGATCGAAACCCTGCGCGCGCCAGCGCCCCACGTTGCGCAGCGCGTAAGTGCGCGACACGACGGCCTGCGCGCGGAGCGCCTCGCGCTCGCTCGCGGCGCGCCGCCCCATCTCGGCGGATACGACGCCGAGGAGATACGCCTCTATCGGCACCTGGTTCACCACGGTGAGCCCGGTGCGGTCGCGAAAGAGCGTGAGCGCGCCGCGATATGCGCGGCCGTTCACCCGCACGGGCGCGCCCGGCTCCGCCGGCGTCACCACCGCCTGCGGCACATTGCCGGTGGCAACGCCGGAGCCGGTGGCGAGCGAGATGCCGTCGGTCGTGGCGGATGCGCGCCAGGTGTCGCCGGCCGGCACCTGGGTGAGGCGCGTGCCATCGGGGCCGGTCACGAGGAGCGCGGCGTCCCCGCCGAGCGTCACCGCGGGCGCACCGACGATGAGCCCCACCTGCAGGATCGGCTCGCCGCTCGCGGGGGCGCCCATCGGGGTTGGCGCGCCGGCCGGCGCGGGAGGGGCGCAGCTGCCGACGAACGCCGCCGCGAGCACCGCGGCCGCCGCGGCACCGAGCAGCGCGGCGCCGACGCGCCGCTCAGCCGCGGTAGTTGCCAAATCGGAGCTCGATCCCGAAATCCTGGCTCCGGAGGAGCGCGATGACGCTCTGCAGCTCGTCCTTCGACGGGCTCGTCACCCGGACCTCGTCGCCCTGAATGCTGGTTTGAGCCCGCTTGAACCCGCCGTCCTTCACCGCCTTGACGATCCGCTTGGCCACGTCGCCCGCGATCCCCTGGGTGAGCACGATCGTGCGCCGGACGGAACCGCCGCTTCCTTCGACCGGCTCGCCGATCTGGAGATTCTTCACGGGCACGCCGCGCTTGATGAGCCGCCCGCGCAGCACGTCGAGCAGTGCGTCCATCCGGAAGCTGTCGTCGGCGCTCAAGCGCAGCTCGGCCTTGTTCCGCTCGAACTCGATGGTGCAGTGGCTGCCCTTGAAGTCATAACGCTGGCCGACCTCCTTCAGCGCCTGGTTGACGGCGTTGTCGACTTCCTGCAAGTCGGCGCCCGTGGAGATGTCGAACGAGGCGGTGCTGGCCATGGGAACGCTGGGGCGGTTGGAGACTGCGGGGAGCTTAACCGCGGCGCGGGCGGACGGGCAAGCGGGCGGCGCTCTTGACGCGCGAGCCTGCGAGTCATATGGTGACGGTACGCCGGGGCCCGGCTCACGCGACGTGAGTCGGGCCTCTGCATTCGCCATTTTCCCGAGGGAACCCGCGATGTCCTACCATCTCGACACGCTTGCCGTCCATGCGGGGCAGGCGCCGGACCCGGCGACCAATTCACGCGCCGTGCCGATCTACGCCACCACGAGCTACGTGTTCAACGACACCGCGCACGCCGCGAATCTCTTCGGCCTCCGGGAGTTCGGCAACATCTACACCCGGATCATGAACCCGACGAGCGACGTCTTCGAGAAGCGGATGACCGAGCTCGAGGGCGGCGTTGCGGCGCTGGCCCTCGCGAGCGGACAGGCGGCCGAAACCCTCACCGTGCTCAATCTCTGCCGTGCGGGCGACAACGTCGTCTCCTCGCACACGCTCTATGGCGGCACCCACAACCTGTTCGCCTACAGCCTGCCCAAGTGGGGGATCACCACCCGGTTCGTGGACATCCACGATCTGGACCAGGTGCGGCGCGCCATCGACGATGGCACGCGACTCCTCTACACCGAGATCATCGGCAACCCGCGGCTCGACGTGCCCGACCTCGAGGCGCTGGCCGGCATCGCCCACGACGCCGGCATCCCGCTCGTGGTGGACAACACCTTTGCCACGCCCTTCCTCTGCCGGCCCATCCGCTACGGCGCCGACATCGTGCTGCACTCGGCCACCAAGTGGATCGGCGGGCACGGCACCGCCATCGGCGGCGTCGTGATCGACGCGGGGCGCTTCGACTGGACCAGCCCCGCCGCGCGCCGGCGGTTCCCCGAGTTCAGCAGCCCCGACCCGTCCTATCACGGGCTGGTATACACCGAGGCGTTCGGGCCAATGGCGTTCATCATCAAGCTGCGGGTGCAGCTGCTTCGCGATCTGGGCCCCGCGCTCTCGCCCTGGAACGCGTTCGCGTTCCTCCAGGGCATCGAAACGCTGCCGCTCCGCATGGCGCGGCATTCGGCGGCCGCGCTCGCCGTGGCCAAGTGGCTCGCGGCGGACGCTCGCGTGGAGTGGGTCTCGTATCCGGGGCTCGCGAGCCACCCGCAGCACGCCAACGCGGAGAAATACCTCGACGGCGGGTTCGGCGGCGTGCTCACCTTCGGGGTGAAGGGCGGTCATCCGGCCGCGCGGGCGGTGATCGATCGGGTGAAGCTCTTCTCGCTGCTCGCCAACGTGGGCGACGCGAAGTCCCTCATCATCCACCCGGCCTCGACCACGCACGAGCAGCTTACCGCCGAGCAGCAGCGCGCCACCGGCGTGGCGCCCGAGCTCATCCGCCTCTCGCTCGGGCTCGAGGACGTGCGCGACCTCATCGGGGATCTCGATCAGGCGCTCGGCACGCCGGACGAGGTCGAGCCGGATGCGCGCCGCACGGCGGTCCCCGCCACGGCGGGCGCGCGGTGACCCGGGAGCGGACCGGCCGATGACCTCCGCTGTCGATGCCATGCTCGAGGCAAACGCGGAATACGTGCGCGGCCTCGAGCCGCGCGCGATCCGTCCGCTGGGCGACTGCCGGCTCGCGCTCGTCACCTGCATGGACCCGCGGATCGTACCGCTCGTCGCGTTCGGGCTCGATCAGGGAAGCGCGTTCGTGATCCGGAACGCCGGCGGGCGCACCCGCGAGGCGCTGCGCTCGCTCGTCGTATCGGAGCGGATGGCCGGCACCAACGAAATCGCGGTGGTGCACCACACGCGGTGCGCCATGCTGGGCTTGAGCAACGATGACGTCCGCGCCCGGGTGAAACGCGATCTGGGCGCCGACGCGAGTCAGCTCGACGTGCAGGGGTTTGCCGATCTGGAGGAGAGCGTGCGCGACGACGTCGCGTTCCTGCGCGCGTCGCCGCTCATCGCGCGGACGACGGTGATCCGCGGCATGGTGTTCGACGTCGACACCGGCCGGCTCACCGAGGTGAGCACCGGCGCCGCGCCCGTCCGGCCCGGCGCGGCCGCCGGGTCCCTATGACCGTGACATCCCCCACGCCCGGCGTGGCGCGCGACTTCGCGCTCGGCAGCTTCACCACGGCCGCCGGTGAGGTGCTGGAGGATGCGCGCCTCCGCTTCGAGGTCACGGGCGACATCGAGGCCGCGGAAGAGCACGGCTGGATTCTCGCGTTCCACGCGCTCACCGGCAACGCGCACGTGGCGGACTGGTGGGGGCCGCTCGTGGGGCCGGGTCGCGCGCTCGATACCACGCGTCACGCCATCGTCAGCGCCAACCTGCTGGGTGGCTGCTACGGCTCGACCGGCCCGGGCGAGTGGCCGGCCGGCGCGCGTCCCCGGTTCCCTGCTCTGAGCTCGCTCGACCTGGCCCGCGCGCACGTGCCGCTGCTCGAGCACCTCGCCGTCACGCGCCTTGCCTGCGTGAGCGGCGGCTCGCTCGGCGGCATGGTGGCCCTCCAGTGGGGGCGCCTGAGCCCGGTGCCGGTGGACCGGCTTGTCGTGTTCGCGGCGCCGGCCGCAACGTCCGCGCAGGCCATCGCCTGGAACGCGACGCAGCGGATGGTCATCGAGGCCGACCCGGCGTGGCAAGGAGGCCGGTACCCGGCCGGCGGTGGCCCGGCCGCCGGGCTCGCGGCCGCGCGCGCGATCGCGATGATCACCTACCGCTCGGCGCCCGAATTCGCGGCGCGCTTCGGACGCGAACGCACCCGGACCGCCGGGCGATTCGACGTGGAGCATTACCTCCGCCGCCAGGGCGAAAAGCTGGTGGCGCGGTTCGACGCCGCGAGCTATGTGGCGCTCATGCGCGCCATGGATCTCCACGACGTGGGCGACCTCGCCGCCGCCGGGCGCGCCACGGCCGAGCGGGTGCGTGAGATCGTTGGCGTCGGGATCGACAGCGATATCCTCTACTACCCCGCGGAGGTGCGCGACTGGACCGCCGCCTATCGGGCGGCGGGCGCAAACGCCCGTTACACCGAGATCGCCTCGGTGTACGGGCACGACGCATTTCTCATCGAGTGGGATCAGGTGGCCGCGGCGCTCAGGCCAGAAAACTCTCCAGCGCGCGCGCCCGGCTCACATGGCGCAGCCGACTCAGCGCCTTCTCCTTGATCTGCCGCACCCGCTCGCGCGTGATGCCGAGCAGGCTGCCGATTTCTTCCAGCGTCATCGGCTCGGGGCCATCCAGGCCGAAGTAGAGCCGGAGGATCTTCGCCTCGCGCTCCTTGAGCGTCGAGAGCACTTCCTCTATTGACTCGGTGAGCGCGTGCTCGAAGGTCTCCGAATCGGGGCCGGGGTTCTGCGTGTCGGGGAGATAATCGAGGAGCTTGTTGTCTTCGCCCGGGGTGAGCGGGGCGTCCAGCGAGAGGTGGTTCTGCGAGATGGAGAGGGTTTTCTGCACCTCTTCCATCGAGATGTCCATGCCCTCGGCGATCTCGGACGGCGTGGGCTCGCGGCCCAGCTCCTGGAGGAGCGCCGACGAGCGCTTCCCGATGCGGTGCAGCGTGCCCGCGCGATTGAGCGGCACGCGGACGATGCGGCTTTGCTCCGCCAGCGCCTGGAGGATGGCCTGGCGGATCCACCACACCGCGTACGAGATGAACTTGATGCCCTTGGTCTCGTCGAACTTGTGCGCCGCGCGGATGAGGCCGAGGTTGCCCTCGTTGATGAGGTCGGCGAGCGAGACGCCCTGGTTCTGATACTTCTTGGCCACCGATACGACGAAGCGCAGGTTGCTGCGCACGAGCTTGTCGAGCGCCTCGGCTTCGCCCACGCGGATGCGCTGCGCGAGGTTGACCTCCTCCTCCTGCGGGATGAGTGGGTACCTGCTGATCTCGCGCAGGTACTGGTCCAGCGATCCCTCGTCGAAAGACGGCCCGCGCCTGCCGGAGCCAACCTGCATTGGACGCATACGACTCGACCTCACCACGGAGTGCCCCGCGCAAACTCTCACTGCGCGTACCTTACCCACCGCCGCGTCCCCGCGCAACGGCACGCGCGACATTCATTGCGTGCATGGCGCCAGTGCGGAGCCTGCGGCACACGAGCGGGGCGACGTGGCTCACACTTGGGCGCATTCGACCCGCGCCGCTCACGCGCTACGCTCACGCCTTACGCTTACGCGTTACGCTTACGCGTCGTAGGTGTCGATCTGCGCGCGCTGCAGGCGGCCGGAATAGTCGACGTAGCACACCTTGGTCTCCGAGTAGAAATCGTAAACCTCCCAGCCGCCCTCGCGGTGGCCGTTGCCGGTGGCCTTGACCCCGCCGAACGGCAGGTGCGCTTCCGCCCCGATCGTGGGCGCGTTGACGTAGGTGATTCCGTTGTCGAGCAGCTCGAGCGCGCGGAAGGCGAGATCCACATTCGAGGTGTAGATCGAGCTGGAAAGACCGTACCGCACCCCGTTGTTCACCCGCACGGCCTCGTCGAACGAATCCACCTTCACCACGCTCAGCAGCGGCCCGAAAACCTCCTCCTGCTCGAGCCGGCTGCCCGCGCGCACGCCGGCAAAGATCGTCGGCTCGAAGAACCAGCCCCGCTCGAGCGCTCCGCCCGGCTCGCGGCCGCCGGTCACCAGCTCGGCGCCTTCGCCGCGGCCCACGCCCACGTACGACGCGACCTTCTCCCGCGCCGCCTCGTGGATGAGCGGCCCTACCTCGGTGGCGGGCACGCGGCCATCGCCCAGGCGGAGCTTGCCGGCGGCATCCGCGACGCGCTGCAGAAAGCGCTCGTAGATCGGCGCGTGGAGAATGAGCCGGCTCGTCGCCGTGCAGCGCTGGCCCGCCGTGCCGAACGCGCCCCAGAGCACGCCTTCGAGCGCAAGATCGAGGTTCGCGTCGTCCATCACGATCTGCGCGTTCTTTCCGCCCATCTCGAGCGAGAGCCGCTTGTGCATCCGGCCGCAGATCTCGCCGATGATGGCGCCGGTGTCGGTCGAGCCGGTGAACGAGATCACCGGCACGTCGGGATGCTCCACGATGGCTCGGCCCGCGACCTCGCCGCGCCCGTGCACGAGCTGAATCACCTCGGCCGGAAGCCCCGCCTCGAGCAGGATCTCGACCAGCGTGTGCGCGGTCAGCGGCACGTCTTCCGATGGTTTGAGGATCACCGCGTTGCCGCAGAGCAGCGCGGGAAACGACTTCCACGTGGGGATCGCCATCGGAAAGTTGAACGGCGTGATGAGGCCGCAGATGCCAATGGGGCGCCGGTACGTCATCGCCCACTTGCTCGCAAGCTCGGACGGCACCACCTGGCCGAAAAGGCGCCGGCCTTCCGTGGCCGCGTAGTACGCGGTGTCGATCCCCTCCTGGACGTCGCCCCGCGTCTCCGCCACCACCTTCCCCATCTCGCGCGTCATCGCCTCGGCGATCGCGTCCTTGCGGGCCGTGAGGAGGTCACCGACGCGGCGCAGCACGTCGCCGCGCGCGGGGGCCGGCGTGCGGCGCCAGCGGTCGAAGCCGCGCTGCGCCGAACGCACCGCGGCCGCTACATCTTCGGGGCCGGAGTCGGGAAAGCAACCGATGAGATCGCCGGTGTCCGCCGGATTTCGGTTCTCGAAGTAGGCGCCACCCGCGGGCGCCACCCACTCACCGCCGATGAAGTTCTGGTAGGTCTTGGGCATGGCGGAAGGTACTCAGCCGCAGGTCCAGTGTGCCACGGCGCGGGCGTACCCGATGCGCGGGAGGATTTCGTGCGCGACGAGCCCCACGCCCCAGAGTGTCACCAGCAGAGCAACGAGGTGCGCCCGCGGCCGCCGGCGGTGCCAAGCCGAAACCGCGCTCCACCCGCCCGCAAGCACCACCATTCCGGTCACGCCTAGATAGAGGAAGAGCCCCGCCCCGCAGGCGCGTCCGTAGGGCCAGAACGGTACCGCCGCCGCGAGCACGGCGGCGAGCACGACGCGGAGCCACGTGGTCGTGGTCGCGCGCGGGCCGGCGACATGCGCGGGGAGCGCGGGCTTGGGGCTCGCGGACGATGCCGCCGCGGGCAGCGCGGCAGCCGGCGCCGCGCCCATGGCGGGTGCTCCGCCGGGACGCCCCGGGCTCGGCGCTGCCGGTGTACCCGCGGGCGGCGCGCTCCGCTCGATCGCGCGGTCGATCGCCGCCAGCTCCTTGTCCCAGTCCCGCGGCGGCGTGCTCACATCGATTCCCGCGTGAGCCCGTACCGCTCGATCTTCTTGTAGAGATTGGAGCGCGGCATCTTGAGCGCGCGCGCGGTCTCGGAAACGTTCCAGTCGTGTTCCCGCAGCTTCTGGTGCAGGAACGCCTTCTCGGCTTCGTGCTTGAAGTTCTCGAACGTCTGCGCGCCCGCGGCCGCGACCGACGGCGGGAGCGGACCGTCGGCGCCGGGAAAGAGCCGATCGATGTCGGCGGCGGTGACTGTCTTGCCCGGCGCCAGGATGAGCGCGCGCTCGACGACGTTGCGCAGCTCGCGAATGTTGCCGGGCCACATCCGCGCCTGAAGCCGCCGCACCGCATCCTCCGCGAACGGCTTCGGCGCCACTCCCGCGCCGGCCGAAAGCTGCTGGGTGAAGAAGGCGACGAGCGCAGGCACGTCCTCCAGCCGCTCGCGGAGCGGCGGCACCAGGATCTCCACCACGTTGAGCCGGTACAGCAGGTCCTCGCGGAAGCGCTGCTCCGCGATTTCAAGCCCGATGTCCTTGTTCGTCGCCGCGATGACGCGCACGTCCACCTGGATCGCCTTGGCGCCGCCGATCCGCGTGACCACGCCCTCCTGCAAGACGCGCAGCAGCTTGGCCTGCGCGGGGAGCGACATGTCGCCCACTTCATCGAGGAAGAGCGTGCCGCCGTCCGCCTGCTCGAACTTGCCCGCGCGGTCGGCAAACGCGCCGGTGAACGAGCCCTTCATGTGCCCGAACAGCTCGCTCTCGATCAGCTCCGACGGGATCGCGGCGCAGTTCACCTCGATGAACGCCCGCCCGCGCCGAGGCGAGGCCTCGTGCAGCGCCCGTGCGACCAGCTCCTTGCCGGTCCCGTTCTCGCCGGTGATCAGGACGCGCGCGCTCGTGGGTCCCACCCGCGCGATCAGCTCGCGCACGCCCTGAAGCGCGGGTCCGCCGCCCACCATCGCGTAGCGGCTCGCCGCCAGCTCGCGCAGCCGCTCGTTCTCGCCGGTGAGCGTCGCGTGCTGCAATGCGTTCCGCACGGTGACGAGCAGCCGGTCGGTGTCGAGCGGCTTTTCCAGGAAGTCGAACGCGCCGCGCTGCGTCGCCTCGACGGCGGTCGCGATGGTACCGTGGCCCGAGATCATCACGATGACGGCGTGCGGGTCGAGATCGCGCAGCCGCGTGAGCGTCTCGAGGCCGTCGAGCCCGGCCATCTTGACGTCGAGGAAGACCAGCCGCGGGCGGAACTCGGGGTAGGTGCTGATCGCCTCGCCACCCGAGGCGGCGCTCCGCACTTCCATCCCCTCGTACTCGAGCACCTGCTTCAACGCCTGGCGGATGCCGGGCTCGTCGTCGACGATGAGAACGCGCTGGCTCACGGCACTCCCCTCACGGTGCCCGGCTCACCGCGCCCGCGTCCCCACCAGCACGGTGCCCGACGGTCGGATGTGCACGGCCCGCACGCCGGCCGGTAGCGTGAGCGGCACCGTGCGCGTGTCGGTGCGTCCAAGCGCGTGGGAAACGAATCGATTCACGGCGTCGGTCGGAATGGGAATGTGGTGAATCTCCATCCTCTCGATGGTCCAGGCAGCGTGTCCCGGAGAGGTACCCCGCACGGGACCGGCCACCTGCACCCGCTGGCGATCGCTCAGAAAAAATGCGAGCGGGCCGAGCAGCTCGTGGGCGACGCCGCCCGTCTCGACGTCTGCGCCGACGCGAATGCCGCCATCGAGCAGGGTCACCTGGAGCGAGTCGAGCCGGTCGCGCACCGCGGGCGTCAGTCCTTCACGCACGAGCGACGCGGTCTCGGCGGCCGTGAGCACGACGGAGTCGGCGCGCCCGCGGGTGACCGCATTGAGCTTCCCCCGCGCGCTCTCGAGCGCCGCCGCACCCGGCGCCGCCTTCGTGACCTCGGCGGGATGACCGGTGAGCGTCCGCCAGGCCGCGCCGAGCCGGTCGCGGTAGAGCCAACCCACAACGAGCAGCACCACGAGGCCGAGGCAGCCGAGCACGCGGAACGAGCATGTGATGCAGCCCTTCATTCGCCGAGCGTGAGCGCAAGCCGCGCCTCGTAGCGAGGGCCCTCGGACGAGAGCAGGCTCTCATAGAGCACGAGTTGCTCGGCGCGGAAGGACACCTTGGGATGGCCTCCTCGAAATCGGTCGAGCGCGCCGGGGGGGAGGCGGTGGCCCTCGCGCACTCGGCCGAGCGTCACGTGCGGGGAGAACGGCGCGCCCTCGGGCGGAAAACCGATGGACTCGCCGCCGCGCTCGAGCCGGTCATAGAGCAGCGTGAGCGCGGACGGGGGCTCGAGTCCCACCCAGAGCACGCGCGGATGCCTGGCCGAGGGAAACGAGCCGACGTCGGCCAGGCGGAGTGAGACGGGAGCGCTGTCCGCCGCGGCAAAGCGCACTGACTCTTCGATTACGTCGAGCCGTTCCGGCGCCACCTCGCCGTAGAACTTGAGCGTGACGTGGAGACCTTCGTCGCGCACCCAGCGCACCGGCCACTCGCATGCCCTGAGGCGGCCGAGCAGGCCCGCGATTTCGTCGCGCGCGGGCTCGGGAATGGGCAGCGCGACGAAGAGCCGCATCAGCCGCCGGGCTGGCCCGCGCCGGCGTGCTCCAGCACCGCGAGCAGGCTCCCGCGCCGATACCCCCGCGGGTCCAGCTCGACGCCGCCGAAACCGAGCGCGGCAAAGGCCGCGGACACCGACGCCCAGCGCTCGCCGAGCCAGCCGTGGTGCTCGCGGCCCACCTCGAGCCGCGCGACAAGGCCGTGGTGCCGCACGCGCACGTCGCCGGTGACGCCAAGCGAGCGGAGGTAGGCCTCGCCTCGCTCGACCTGGCTCAGGCGCGCGGGCGTCACCTCGAGACCATAGACCACTCGGCTCGCGAGGCAGGGCGCGGCGGGCGCGTCCCACGTGGGAATGTCGAGCGCATGCGCCGCGGCGCGCACGTCGGCCTTGGTCCACCCCAGCTCGGCGAGCGGCGAGCGCACCCGGTGCTCGCCGGCGGCGCGGGTGCCCGGGCGGTGCTCGCCCAAGTCGTCGGCGTTGGTCCCGTCGATGACCGCGTCGAATCCGCGCTCGCGGGCCACCTTGCCCAGCCGCGTCCAGAGCTCGGATTTGCAGAAGTAGCAGCGGTCCGGGGCGTTGGCGCGGTACCGCGGATCATCCAGCTCGCGCGTGTCGAGCTCGAGCAGCGGAATGTCGAAGCGCCGCGCGAGGTCCAGCGCCGCGTGCCACTGCACCGCCGGATACGACGCGCTCCGGCCGAGCACGGCGAGCAGACGCTCTCGACCGAGCGCCCGCCTTCCGGCCACGGCGAGGAGGGCGGAATCCACGCCCCCCGAGTAGCCCAGGAGGACGCGGCCGTAGCCGGTGAGAAGATGTTGCAGAGCGGCGAGCGCGGGCATGGGGGAAACGTACGCGGGCCGGGAGATGGTCGCCAGCGGAACGGCGCCGCGCGGCGTGCGCTACGACGTGCCGGAGCGGCATGCTGGCGCGCCGCGCCGGATGCGTTACCGTTGTGGCGTGATTCGATCGCCCGCGCCCGGGGACGTCCCGGGCTTTACCGTGCCCGATGCCGAGCTGGTGTTTCGCGCGTCGCGCGCCGGCGGGCCGGGCGGACAGCACGTGAACACGTCGTCCACGCGGGTGGAGGTCGTGTGGGACGTCGCCGGGTCGCCCTCGCTCGACGAGGCGATCCGCGCGCGGCTCCTCACCCGGCTTGAGACGCGACTGGACTCGGAGGGGCGGCTCCGGGTGGTGGCGAGCGGCTCGCGCAGCCAGTTGCGGAATCGCGAGGACGCCACCGCGCGATTGAAAGAAGTGGTGCGGCGCGCGCTGGCGGAGCGGAAGCCGCGCAAGCGGACTCGCCCGCCTGCGGCGGCAAAGGCTCAGCGCCTCGACCGGAAGCGCCGCCGCGGTGCGCTCAAGCGGACGCGCCGGCCGGCGCGACACGACGAGGATTAGGAGAACGCCATGGCCCCGATCACGCACATCTCGGATACGGCGCGGTGGGTCGCCTTCTACCGGGCGATGGAGACCGAGCGGCCCGACGCGCTTTTCCACGACCCGTTCGCGCGGCGGCTCGCCGGCGAGCAGGGCGAACAGATCGTGCGCGGCCTGCGCTGGGGTCGCGGCATGGCATGGGCGATGATCGTGCGCACGGCGGTGCTCGACGAGCTGATCATGCGGGCGGTCACGCGCGACGGGTGCGATACGGTGCTCAACCTCGCGGCCGGGCTGGACGCGCGGGCGTACCGGCTCGACCTTCCGGCACGGTTGCGGTGGGTGGACGTGGACCTGCCGGGCATCCTGGCGTACAAGGCCGAGCAGCTCGCGGGGGAAACGCCGAGGTGCCGGCTCGAGACGGTGGCGCTCGACCTCACCGATCTCGAGGGCCGGCGCGCGCTTTTCGCGCGCTTGGGCGGCGAGTCGCGCCGCGTCGTCGTGGTGACCGAGGGATTGCTGGCTTACCTCAAGCCCGAGCAGGTGGCGAGTCTCGCTACCGACCTGCACGCGCCGCTCAGCTTCGCGACGTGGCTCGCCGAGGTCGCGTCGCCCTGGATTCTCAAGTTCATGCAGCGCCGGTACGGCAAGGCGCTGGAGCGGGGCGGCGCGCCGATGCACTTCGGGCCGGAGGAGGGGCCGAAGTTCTTTCTCCCCTACGGCTGGGCGTGTACGGAGGAGCGGATCATGCTGGACGAGGGCCGCCGCCTCCAGCGGACGCCGGCCGGCATGTGGCTCTGGCGATTGATGGCCGTGACCCGGCGCCGGCAGGAGATGATGCGGAAGGCGTCGAGCATCATCGAGCTGAGCCGGGTGTGACGGCGGGCGGGGCGGCCATCCGGCGCCCCGCCCGATGCGTGTGGATCAGGCGCCGGCGCCGAGCTGGCGGAGCAGCGTGGCCATGTCGAAGTAGTGGCGTTGCACGCGGACCCTTTCGCCCGCCATCTCGTTCACGATGCAGGCGCGGACGTCGATCCGCTTGCCGGTCGGTGCGACGGTGCCGTTCGGCGTGAGCAGCGGTCCCTTGTGGGTGCCGCTCCAGGTGGCTTCCAGCACGACCGTCGTGCCGCTCGCGACGGCGTTGTGGAAGGTGGGCTTGGAATCAGGGAACGCGGCGGCCCATCCTTTCCAGAGCGACAGCGCCTCGTCCGCACCGTTCGTTTTCCGCCCCGTGGCGATCTCGTCGTAGACGAAGTCGGGGGTGATCGCCGCTTTCACGGCGTTCCAGTCCTTGTTGCCGAAGGCGATCTCGGGCGCCTTGGCGGCGTCGATGAGCTGCTGCGGTGAGAGCATGGTGGCTTGCGCGGGCATGGAATCCTCCTGCCGGCTGAAGGGGTGCACTACGGGAGGTCCGGCCGCCGCTCTGGCGCGTGTCGGGCTCGAAGCCGCCCAGTGTGGTAAAGTCTTGAGTCGCGGCGGCGTGGTGCCGCTGCCGGGGGAAGATGGGAGGAAGGCGTTGCGGTGTCGATTTCCGGAACGGCAAGGGGCGGACGCGCATCAACAGCCGCAAGCAGGTTGAGGTTTTTGTCAAAGGCAAACGCTGGATGCGCGCTTCGTCATACCGCAGCACGCCTCCGATCCAAACTCCGATACTGAATCGCCTCGCTCAGGTGGGCTACGCCGATTACCTCGTCGCCAGCGAGGTCCGCGATCGTGCGTGCGAGCTTGACGACGCGATGGCACGCTCGCGCCGATAGACTTAGCCGTTCCGCGGCGCTTCTCAGCAGCGACGCAGCCGGCTCACCCACCGGACAGAACCGCCGCAGGTCACGCGATTGCATGTGAGCATTGGAATGCAGGTCGGGTCTGCCCCGGAATCGGTGCCGCTGCCGCGCCCGCGCCGCCTCCACCCGCGCGCGCACCACCGCACTCGGCTCGGCCCCATCGTTCGCGGTGAGCTCCGGCGACGGCACCGCGGGCACCGCGAGATGAATATCGATCCGATCGAGCAGGGGCCCTGAGATCCGCGCCAGATATCGCTCCACCGCTTCCGGCGCACAGCGACACTCGCGCAGCACATCGCCCGCGTAGCCGCATGGACAGGGGTTCATCGCCGCGACGAGCATGAACCGCGCGGGGAACGTGACGCTCCGCGCCGCGCGGCTCAACGTCACCACGCCGTCCTCCAGCGGCTGGCGCAACACCTCGAGCACGTTCCGGCGAAACTCCGGCAGCTCGTCGAGAAAGAGCACGCCGCCGTGGCTCAGGCTCACCTCGCCCGGGCGCGGCCACGAGCCGCCGCCGATGAGACCCGCGTCGCTGATCGTGTGATGCGGCGCTCGAAACGGGCGGCCGGTGGCGAGCGCCTGACCGGCCGGCAGCATGCCAGCCACGCTCTGCACCTGCGTCGTCTCCAGCGCCTCGTCCAGAGTAAGGCTTGGCAGGATGCCCGGAAGCCGGCGGGCGAGCATGGTCTTGCCGGCGCCAGGCGGGCCGATGAGCAGCACGTTGTGCGATCCGGCCGCCGCCACCTCGAGCGCGCGCTTGGCCGCGGCCTGGCTCCGCACATCAGCAAGGTCGGCGACGTCGCCCGCGACACCGTCGAGCAGCGCCGCCGGATCGGTGCGGGCCGGCGGAAGCTCGGCCCCGCCCGCCATGAACTCGTACACCTGCCGCAACGTGGCGGCACCCCGCACCTCGATGCCATCCACAACGGCCGCCTCGGCCAGATTGGCCGCGGGCACGATCACGCCGCGGCAACCGAGCCCGCGCGCCGCGAGCGCAATCGAAAGCGCGCCCCGCACCGGCCGGAGATCGCCCTCGAGCCCGACCTCACCCACGACGAGCACCCCGTCGAGCGCCGCCGCCGCCGCCTGCCCGCTCGCCGCCACGATGCCGAGCGCGATCGGGAGATCGAACGCCGAGCCGGCTTTGGGCCGGTCCGCCGGCGCGAGGTTGGTGGTCACCCGCCGGAGCGGAAACTCGAGCCCGCTGTTCACCAGCGCCGCGCTTACCCGCTCGCGGCTTTCCTTCACGGCGCCCTGCGGTAGACCGACCGTGACGAAGGACGGCAGCCCGCTCGTAATGTCCACCTCGACGTCCACCGCATAGGCATCGATGCCGAAGACGGCGGCCGATCGGATGCGCGCGAGCATGAGAGCCGCCGGGGCGAGGTTCCGCAGAACCTATCGCTCGACACGCGCGCAGCATGGACCCGGAAACCGCGGCACGGCGCGCCGGCACGCAGCCGAATGCCCAACGCCCGCATCATCATGCGCCGCCGAAGCGCCGCGGGCCCGGGCGCCGCTATGGGCACGCCCGCTTCAACATCTCCAGCACGTCGATCCGATTCTCCATCGCCCCCGACTGCGCCGAAATCCGATACGCGTACTCCCTGAGCGTCGCCGCGCGCTCGGCGCCCCGCGCCGCCACAACGCGCCACTGCGCGCAGTACGCCGGAATCTCGACCTCCACCACCCGCCGCGCCGAGCGCACGCTCGCGAAGAACTCCTCGCAACTCGGCGCGGCTGCCGCCTGCGCCCGGTGCACCGCCTCGTGCGCCAGAACCTCATCCGCTTGCGCCGTCCCGATCACGTCGGCGCGAATCCAGGTCTCAGCCAGCCCGTTTCGGCAGAACGTGTAGCCCAGGTCGCCGTTCGGAATCGGTGGCATGGCCGCGTGCAGCGCGCTCGGCGCCGCCGCACTTGGTGTCGCCGAATCCGGCTGCGCGGCACCGTTGCCCGCTCGCATCTGCGCGCCGAGCGGCGCCGCCATCACGGCCACGAGCCACAGTGCCATCCGCACGGCCCCGTATTTGCCCGCCATCTGCCCGACCCCTAACAACCGGCTCTATTCCCGTCAGTTACCCCCGCCGCGCCGGTGCAAGCGGCGAAGGATCTGGCATTTCGCGGTGATGTCACCGCGAGCCTCGGAGACCTCCACCGATGAAGCAACGCCTGGGCGCCCTTGCCTTCGTGGCCGTCCTTTCCTTTCTCTCCGGCGGGTGGCTCGTCCGCCGCGGAGACTCGGCGGACGGCAACCTCTACCAGCAGGCCCGGATTCTCGAGACGGTGCTCTCGATCATCCACGACCACGCGCTGGTGGCCCCGAACGGCACGGAGCTGTTCCAGAAGACGGCGCGCACCCTGGTGGACCAGATCAAGGACCCGTACGCCGAGCTGCTGATGGGCGACGGCTACCGTGACTTCAATCGACAGATGTCCGGCACCGGAGAGATCCCGACGCCGGGCGCGCTCGCCGATCACCCGATCCACATCCCCGCCACCTCGCCCGGCCTCCTCGTCACTCCCACCGTCGGCTACGTCGCCCTCCATTCGCTGAGTGCGAGCGCGGCCGACGAGCTATCGGGCGTCATCTGGGATCTCCGCAAGCGCGGCATGCGCTCCCTCGTGCTCGACCTGCGCAACGATCCGGGCGGCCTCATCAAGCAGGGCGTCGAAGTGGCCGAGCTGTTCCTCCCCAAGGGTGACACCGTGGTGGTCACCCGTGGCCGCACCGCGGGACACTCGAAGGTGTACGTGGCACCGGAAGCCGAGCAGTGGCCGGGACTCAAGCTGGCACTCCTCGTAAACGACGGCACCGCCAGCTCGGCCGAGCTCATCGCGGGCGCATTGCAGGACCACGACCGCGCGGTGCTCATCGGCCAGCCCACCTACGGCAAGGGCGTCCTCCAGACCACCTACCCGCTCACGAGCGACATGGCGGTGAAGCTCACCACGGCGCGCTGGTTCACGCCGAGCGGACGGAGTGTGCACCGGCCGCGCACCCGCAGTGACAGCATCGTGGCGGCGCGGCGGCGCTCGGCGGCCGAGCGCGGCGTACGCTACCGGACCGACGGCGGCCGCCCGCTCGCCGACGGCCAGGGCATCATCCCCGACCTCGTCGTCTCCCGCGAGGCCTACACCCCGGGCGAACGCGCCTTCCTCGACTCCCTCGGCAGCAGCTACTCGGCGTTTCGGGCGGCGCTCGCCGACTGCGCGCTCAACGCCCGCGCCAACGGCAACATCGTCTCCGATACGTTCACCGTGACTTCCGCGATGCGCGAGCAGGTGCGCGCGGCGCTGCTCCGCCACAACGTGGAGCTTTCGCCGGCGACGTTCGACGGCGCGGCATCGTTCATCGATCGGCAGCTCGGGTACGAGATCGCCCGCACGCTCTTCGGCGAGGAGCCGGGCAGCCGGCGCCGGCTGATGGACGACCGCCAAATGCGGGCGGCGCGCGAGCTGCTCGAGCGGGCGGACAACGAGCCGGAGCTGATCGGGCTCGCCGGGTCGGGGCTCGACTAGACGGCTGACGCCTATGCGTCCGATGCGGCGCCGGCCGGCGCCGCCGGCTCGGGCGCCGGCTCGAGCCGCACGGTGACCGTGGTTCCCCGCCCCGCTTCGCTCTCCACCTCCACCGTTCCGCCCCAGCTCTCCACCAGCCGCCGCACGATCGAGAGCCCGAGCCCCGAGCCGCTCGTCGTGGTCGAGAAGCGCGGCTCGAAGATTCGCGGCAGCAGATGCGCCGCGATGCCGTCGCCGTCGTCGTGCACGCGCAGGCAGCCGGGCGCCACCGCCACGCGAATTGTCGCCGCGCCGGCGTTGCGCGCGTTCTCGATCAGATTCACCAGCACTTCCTTCACCTCGTCGCGCCGCGCGGCGCCCCATGCGGCCCCGTCGGTCGTGAGCTCCACGGCCGCGCCCGATCCCGCGCCCGCCAGCCGGTAGAGCTCGACCACCTCCTGCGCCACTACCGTGAGGTCGAGCCGCTCGAGCGGCTCGTGCACCGCGGGCACGCCGGCGGGCGCCGAGAAGCGGCTGAACGCGCGCGCGATGGTGTCGAGCCGGTCGATCTCGCGCAGGATGCGCGCGGAAGTCTCCTCGAGCGTGCGGTCGAAATCAGCCTGCTGATCGCGCCACACCCGCGTGAGGTGCTGCATGCCGAGCCGCATCGGGGTGAGCGGATTCTTGATCTCGTGCGCCACCTGACGCGCCATCTCTCCCCAGGCGAGCACCCGCTCGGCGCGGGAGAGGTCGGTCACGTCGCTCAGGGCGAGCACGGCGCCGCGCACGTCGGAGCCGAGCGAGGCGAGCTGCACGGTGTAGCGGCGGCCGCCCACGGTGAGCTCGGCGCCCGCGTCCGCGGCGGCGGGTGCCGCGAGGAAGTCTCGGACGGCATCGGCCAGCAGGAC
This sequence comes from Gemmatimonadales bacterium, assembly GCA_036279355.1. Lineage (NCBI taxonomy): Bacteria > Pseudomonadati > Gemmatimonadota > Gemmatimonadia > Gemmatimonadales > Gemmatimonadales bacterium. The sequence goes on along the minus strand of DASUJH010000060.1, from coordinate 57,671 downwards.
CCACTCGGCGCTCAGACCCTTGAGGAACGCGTCGCCTTCGCCGAGCCGCATCCCGAGGAGATCGACGGCCTGGCGATTGGCGATGAGCACATGGCCGTTCGGGTCGAGCGCCACGACGCCGGTGGCCACGGTGGCGAGCACCGTCGCGGTGCGGCGGCGCGCCTCCTCGAGCGCGGTCTGGCTGGCGCTGATGTCGGCCGCCATGCGCTCGAACGCGCCGAAGACGGGCTCGAACTCGAGAGGCGGGTGCGCCGAATGAGCCGGCATCGGTAGCCCCTTACCGAGCGCCACCGCGGAGCGGCGGAGCTCGGAGACCGGCCGGGTGAGCGCGCGCGCCACTCGGCGCGCGCCGACGAGCGCCGCCGCCACGCCCGCGATGGTCGCGAGCAGGAGCACGAGCGCCAGGTCGAGCTGCTTGGCGCCGAGATTCGAATCGCCGGCGAGCTGCGGGGTTGCGATCACGCCGACGGTGCTGGGCGGCCCCGGCTGGACCACGCGAAAGCCGATGCGCTCGCCCAGCTCCGGCATCGGGCCGGCGCGCGTGAGCTCGAGCTGGCCACCTAGCGCAAGGGCGCGGAAGGCCGCGGGGTCCATCAGCCGGCCCACTACGCCGAGATCCTGGAGCACCGGCGCACTGGTGGCGACGAGCGCGCCCCCCCGGTAGAAGGCCAGATCGGCGTCGATCCGCCGGCTCACGTCGCCCAGTCTGGATTCAAGCTCCTCCGGGCCCGCGTGCTCGAGCCCGGCCGAGCCGAGGAGCGCGTCGCGCAGCGTCTGGGTGATGAGCAGGTCGCGCCCCCGCTCCGCCTCCGCAGCGAGCCGCGCGAACCCCCAGCCCGAAAAGCCCACCGCGGGAACGATGAAGAACGTGGCAAGGGTCACGGCCAGGCGGAACCGGAACGAGCGCGAGAGGCTCTTGAGATGGAGCCGGGGCAGCGGGCCGCCGGAGACGAATTCCGCCAGCGCCCAGACCAGCGCCAGCAGTCCGGCGTCGAAGAGCACGACGAGCAACCCGCGCACGAAGAGCGGGAGCGGGCCGCGCAGATCGATTTCCGCGTGGACCTGACGCGCGCCGCCGGGAAACGCGAGGTTGTGCTCGCTCCGCAAGTACCAGTCTTCGCGGCGCCACGTGAGCGGCGCCTGCCCCACATCGAGCTCCGGCGCCGGCGGCGAGAGCGTGAGCCGATACTGCGACGAGCCGCGCCGCTCCGGATCGAGCAGCCGGCCCAACCGCCCCGGCGCCACCAGCCGCGACCGCGGTCCCACTCCTACACTCAGCACGTTGTCGGGCCCCGCGCGCACCACGAGCACGTAGGTGACGCCGGGGATCCGCCGAAGCGGGGTCACCGCCTGCTTCATGCCGGGGGCCAGCCCGCGCACCAGCGACGAGACGAGCGGGAGCGGGAGGTCGAGCGAGTCGAGTGGCAGCTCCTCGCGGAGCGCGCCGCTGTCTGACCAGAGCGCCAGGTGCGCGGGATATCCTTGATCGCTGAGCTCGGAGCCGCCCCAGAGGGCATAGAGCTCGGACGCAGTAGCCGGCGGGTGCCCGGAGCGCACCACATCGCCGAAGCTCTCGAGCAGCGGCACCGCGAATGGATCGGGCTCCTCCCCCAGACGCGCGATGTCGCGCTGCGCCACCTGCAGCCGGCCGCTCAGCTCCGCGCCCCAGGTGGAAAGAGCGGCCGCGCTGCCGGCCACGATTCCGATGCCGGCTATCGTGGCCGCGCGCGGCGCCGGCAACGCGACGAGGATGAGCGCCGGCGCCCAGAGAAAGAGGTACCACTCCGGCCAGCCGCCTTCCGGGCTCCACACGAAGACGCCCACCACCGCCGCGAGCACCGCGATACCGACGCCGGTCCAGACCCGGCTGCTTGCGGGCGGTGCCGCGGCGCCCGCGCGGAAGAGCGCTGCGGCCGCCGCCATCGGCGCCGACATCGCGAACACGAGTGTGAGCTCCCAGGTGAGCCAGAGCCCCGGCGGCGCGCCACCCGCCGGCGGCGTAATGCCGCGTGCGAGCGCGGTTACGAGCCACGGTGCCGCGAGCACGAGCACCACCCCCGCCGCCACGCCGTACCACCGCCGCGCCGGCCGGCGGCGCCAGAGCCCCACGCCGGCCAGCGTGAGCACGAATCCGGTGAGGGCGAGCACGCCGGCCGAGCTCGAGAGCGGACCGAGGAGCGGGCGGAAGTAGGTGGCCGGGGAGAAGAGAGCCCGCGCGCCCAGCGCAACGCCGGGGGGCGCGCGCACCGCGAGAAAGAGGACGAACGCGAGCACGAGATAGCGCTCGAGCGGCCGCCGCGCGAGCGCAAAGGCGAGCGCCAGCACGAGCAGCAACAGCCAGGTGACCGCGCGGGTGCCTCGCTCGAGCGCCAGCTCTTTCTCCGCCCCCTGCTCGGGCGGGATGGGCAGCACGCTCAAGAGCGCGCGCGCGCCGGCCGGCGTGGGCTCGCGGTAGGCGAAGACGTCGGGGTCGCTGGGCGCCTGGCCCGGCTGGTATACCTGGAGGGTGACGTCGGTCTGGCGGCGCACCAGTTCGGTGAGGCTCCGTGCGCGCTCCGGCACGACGGGATGGGCCCAGATCAACAGGCTCGCAACCGCGATGCGCCCGCTCGGCGATTGGCGCCGCGCCTCAAGCACGACATAATATCCGGTGGTCCGCACCGCGACCGAGTCGCCCCGGGCCAGCGGATCGAGGCGTTGGCGCCCGGCCCAGGCCCACGGCAGACCGGCCCGGCCCACGATCGTGACGCCCATCTCGGGTCCCTGCGTGGGCACCGCGCGTCCGAGGCGGCGAAACGCCGTCTCGCGGTCGCCGTCGGCCGCGGCGGCACCTTCTTCGGCGAGGTGGGCCACGGCGTGGTAGGCGGCGTGGAGTTGGTCGTTGAGCGTGCTGCTCGCCACCTTGACCAGGTGCTCACGCTCCGCGGTCCAGTCGGTCTCGATCGTACGAAGCTGCGCCTGGGCCGCGGTGAGCCCGAGAGCCAGCGCCGCGAGCGCGAGGGCCACCGCGGGACGTCTCCACCCGCGCCACGGCCGCACCGCGAGCGCGGCGAGGCCGCCGCCGAGCCACGCGAGCGCAACCCAGAGCGGCGCCGGGCGCCGCAACCACTCGACGGCCACGAGGCCGTCGAGCAGCACCAGCACCATCCACCAGCGAGCGAGATGCCTCACGAACCTCATCCCTGGCGGCTCAAGGAGATGAGCCCGATCGCCGTGCAGGAGCGCCTCCTCGCGCGGCCCACGCTGATCGTGCCGGTCGGCACCACCGAGCAGCACGGCCCGCACCTCCCGCTCGGCTGCGACACGATCATCGTCGAGCACCTGGCCGACGACCTCTCCTCCGCCTTCGGCGTGGTGCGCGCGCCGGCGGTCGAGTACGGCGTCCAGCCCCCGGCCCACCCGTTTCCAGGAGGGGCGGCGCTCCGCCGCAAGACGCTGCATCGGGTCATGAACGAACTTATCGAGTCGTGGGAGGACGGGGCAGGCGTGCGGGAGTTCGTCATCATCACGGCGCAGGCGGCCGATCCGCACCTCGAAGCCCTGAGCACCATCCGGACGGACGAGGCCAGCACGATGGCCATCGACATCTTCGGGCTCGATTTCGGCGACCTGCTCGAGGTGCCTGCCGCACCCGCACAGGGCGGCGAGCTCGACACCTCGCTGATGCTCTACCTCGCGCCCTCGCTGGTGCGCCTGGAGCTTGCGCGCGGCGCGCTGCCGGCGTCGGCACGCAAGGGCGAGCGGCTGTATAGATTCATCCTCGACCGCGTCGGCCGCTGCCTCACCGGCACCTGAGCCCGGACGGGAGCTTCATGCGCATCCTGCTCGCCATCCCGCTGCTGCTTGCCACGGCGCCGCCACTCGTGCGCCCCGCCCGGGCGCAGGCGCGGTTCGACGTCGTGCTCACCGTGCAGCAGAACGGGCGCGAGATCGGCCGGGAGGAATATTCGCTCAGCCGGGCCGGCGCGCGGGCCGGCGGGTCCACGCTCACGGCGGACGCGCACTATCCCGGCGCCGGCCTTCGCATCGAGGCCACGCTCGAGCGCACCGCCGACCTGGGCATCGCCAAGTTCGAGCTCGACGTGCAGGGGCCCGAGGGGAATCTCGTCATTCTTGCGGCGGGATCGGGGGCGCGGCTCATCGTGCGCTCGATCACCAAGGGGTCGGAGGCGGGGCGCGAGATGCCGGGCGGCCGGGACGTGGTACTGCTCGACGATGCCGTCTATTCGCTCTACGGAGCGGTCGCCGACCTCGCCTCGGCGTCCGGCGCGCACTTGACCGCCGTCTTTCCCCGCACCCGTCGCGTTGCCGATTTCGTCGCGCGCCGCGAGCCGGGCGGCGATGCCGACGCCGTGCGCACCCGCCTTACCGGCGATATCACCGGCACCATCGTGACCGACGCGCTCGGCCGGGTCCAGCGGGTGGAACTGCCCGCGGCCGGCATCGTGGCCTCGCGGGCGACGAAGTAACAACCGCCAGCACATCAGTCAGTTACCTCTCGTCGTCACAATCTGAAACTTCTCCGGATGGGCCTTCGTAAGTGGGCCCGTCGCACTCGCCTCGCACAAGGACACCACGCATGCATTGTCGGCTCGTCCTCTTCGTCCTGACGCTCGGTCTGGTCCGGCCTCTCCTGGCCCAGGACTCGACCGCGGCGAAGGACTCGATGGCCGCGCAGGACACCGCGCTCGTGCCCCGGTTGGCACCGCTCGCGACGCTCACACTTTCCGACGCACTCGCCCAGGCTCGGCGCCACAGTCCGGTGTACCGGCAGGCGCTCAACAACGCCGGGCCCGCTCGCTGGGGCGTGCGCAACGCGTACGGCAATTTCCTGCCGAGCGTGCAGGTGGCGAGCGACCTGGGCTACACCGGGTCCGGGCAATCCACCTTCGGTGCCTTCTTCAATCAGACCTCGCCGTTTCTTCGGTCCACCTACTCGATCGGCCTGCAGATGCAGCTCGACGGCAAGACGCTCGCGGGCCCGGGCCAGCAGAAGGCGCTGGAGCGCGCGACGAGCCAGGACATCGAGAACGCCGGCGTGGGGCTCCGCTTCGACGTGACCGACCAGTATCTCACCGCGGAAGACGCGGTGGCGCAGACCGAGGTGGCGCGGGAGCAGGTGCGGCGGAACGAGGAGTTCCTGCGGCTCGCCCAAACGCGCTACCGCGTGGGCCAGGCCACGCTGCTCGATGTCCGCCAGGCCGAGGCGACGCGTGGCACCTCGCAGGTGACGCTGCTCCGCGCCTTCCAGACGGAGAACGAGGCCAAGCTGGAGCTCTTCCGCCGGATGGGCGTGGTGCCGCCGGCGCCGGTGGAGCAGATCGCGCTCACCGACTCATTCACCGTGGCCGAGCCGCGGTTCAAGCTCGACGAGCTGATCACGATGGCGGAGGGCGAGAATCCCTCGCTCCGCGCGCTCCGCGAGCGCAGCTCGGCTGCGGGCGCGAGCGTGCGAGCCGCCAAGTCCGAATACTTTCCCACGCTCACGGCGCAGGCCGGCTGGTCCGGCTTTGCCCAGCAGTTCACCAACGAGAATCAGTTGCTGAGCGAGCAGCTCCAGACGGCGCAGGGCCAGGCCGCCGATTGCCAGTTCAACAACCAGGTGCGGACCGGCCTCAATCTGGGCGGGACGACGCCCGACTGCTTCGGCACGTTCGGGCTCGACGCGACGGGCAAGTCGCTCAATCCGGCCACCGCCGCACTGGTGCGGAGCCGGAACGACGTTTTCCCCTTCGGCTTTGCCGGCCAACCGTTTCAAGCCACGGTCACCCTCTCGCTCCCCATCTTCAGCGGCTTCGGGCGGGAGCTGCGGGTTTCGCAGGCGCGGGCGGACGAGGAGGACGCGGACGAGGCCGCGCGGGCCCAGGGACTCGCGGTGCGCGCCAGCGTACACGCGCGGTTCCTCGGCCTGACCACCGCATATAAGACGATCGGCGTGCAGGAGGTCGGGCGCGCCGCGGCCCGCGACCAGCTCCGGCTGGCGCAGGATCGCTACCGCGTCGGCCTCGGCACGGCACTCGAGGTGACCGACGCGCAGTCGGCGGTCGAGCGTTCCGAGGCAGACTACGTCACCGCCGTGTACGATTACCACCGTGCCTTCGCGGCCCTCGAGGCCGCGGTCGGCCGTCCCCTTCGCTGACGAGGAGCAGTCATGTCGCGTGGCATGAAGATCGGACTCATCATCGGCGTCATCGTGATCGGCGCGGGTGGCCTCATCGCGGCGGCCGCGGCCAAGCGGCGTAACAAGGCGGTCGAGGTGCGGCTCGAGCAGGTCGGCCGCCGGGACCTCGTGGCGGCGGTCACGGCGAGCGGCAAGCTCGAGGCCGACAAGCAGGTCGACGTGAGCGCCGACGTGACGGGCCGCATCACCCACATCGCGGTGAAGGAAGGCGACCGGGTGAAGAAGGGCCAGTTCCTGGTGCAGATCGATCCGGTTCAGTTCGAGGGCGCCGTGTCGCGCGGAGAGGCGGCGCTCGCCTCGAACGAGGCGGCGGTGCTGCAGGCAAAGGCCAACCGCGACCAGGCCAAGCGCACGCTCGACCGCTCGCTCGAGATCAAGCGCACCGCGCCCGAGCTCATCGCACCCGAGGCGGTGGAGCAGGCGCAGCAGGCGTACGACGTGGCGGTGTCGGTCTACCAGTCGAACATGGCGCAGGTGGACCAGGCACGCGCGAGTCTCAAGGAGGCGCGCGACAATCTTGCGCGCACCCGGCTCTTCGCCCCGATCTCGGGACGCGTGGTCCGGCTGCCGGTGGAGGAGGGCGAGGTCGCCGTGCCCGGCACGTTCTCCAAGGAAACGGCGCTCCTCATGACGATCGCCGACCTGTCCACGATCCTGGCGAAGGTGCAGGTGGACGAGACCGACGTGGTGCGGCTCCATCTCGAAGATTCGGTGGCGGTGAGCATCGACGCCTACCCCGACACCACGTTCCTCGGCCGCGTCACCAAGATCGGCAACAGCGCCAAGCTGGACAACTCGCAGGCGACGGGCGGCAGCAACCCCGGCACGAATGACCGCGCGGTGGATTTCGACGTCGAGGTGACGCTCAAGAACCCGCCGCAGGACGTGCGCCCGGACCTGAGCTGCACCGCGCGCATCGTCACCGACACGCGGCCGCGCGCGCTTTCGATTCCGATCATCGCGCTCACCGTGCGCGAAAACGAGAAGGTGCCGAACGAAGCGGGTCCGGAGGGGCCCGACACGATGCGCACCCGGAAGTTCCGCAAGAAGGAAACCGAGGGCGTGTTCGTGGTGCGCGACGGGATCGCGAGCTTCCGGCCGGTCAAGGTGGGGATTGCGGGCGACGAATACTTCGAGGTGCTCGACGGCGTGCGCGAGGGCGAAACGATCGTCGCCGGCACCTACCAGGCCATCCGCGACTTGAAGGACAGCACCCGGGTGAAGCAGGCGCCCGAGCCCAAGAAGGAGAGCAAGGTATCATGACCGACCAGGTGATCCGCCTGCGCGACCTCACGCGCGACTACGAGATGGGGAGCGAGGTAGTGCGCGCGCTCCGCGGCGTCTCGCTCGACATCGGCCGCAACGAATACGTCGCCATCATGGGCCCCTCGGGGTCCGGCAAGTCCACGCTGATGAACCTGCTCGGGTGCCTCGACACCCCGACCTCGGGCGAGTACTGGCTGAATGGGCAGGAGGTGTCGCGCCTCTCGGACGACGCGCTCGCGCGGGTACGGAACCGGGAGATCGGGTTCGTGTTCCAGACGTTCAACCTGCTCCCGCGGGCCACGGCGCTGCACAATGTCGAGCTGCCGCTGGTGTACGCCGGCACGAGCGCGCGGGCGCGGCGCGAGGTGGCCCAATCGGCGCTCGAGCGCGTGGGACTCGCCGACCGGATGCAGCACCGGCCCAACGAGCTGTCGGGCGGGCAGCGGCAGCGGGTCGCCATCGCCCGGGCGCTGGTCAACCGGCCTTCGATTCTCCTGGCGGACGAGCCCACCGGCAATCTCGACAGCGGCACGAGCGACGAGATCATGGGGGTCTTCGCCGAGCTGCACACGCAGGGGCAGACGGTGATCATGGTGACCCACGAGGCCGACATCGCGGCGCATGCCGAGCGGATGGTGGTGCTCCGGGACGGCCGGGTGGCGTCGGACCGCGCCACCCGCGACGCAGCGGCCTGAGGCCCGGTCGGTGCCGCTCTTCGAGGCCGTGCGGATGGCGCTCCGGACCATCCGCACCCAGAAGCTCAAGAGCGGCTTCTCGCTCATCGGCGTACTCATCGGCGTCACGTTTCTCATCGCGGTGGTGTCGGTCGTGCAGGGGATGAACGAGTACATGCGGGAGCGGTTCGCCAACGGGCTCATCGGCGTCAACAGCTTCGAGGTCCGCCGCTTTCCCGCCATCGACAACGGCAATGTCACCGACGATACCTGGCGGCTCTGGCTCCGCCGCCCGCGGGTGAACTACGAGGAATCGGCATTTCTCGCCGCGCAGGTCAAGACGCCCACCATCTTTGCGCGGGTGTGCTTCGACGACAACACGCCCGCCACCCAGGGCAAGCTCCGTGGCAAGATCCAGCTCTATGCCGCGGACGAGGCGTACGCGCGGATCAAGAACTACACGATCGCCGAGGGGCGCGCGTTCACCGCGCAGGAGGTGCAGGCGGGTCTGCCGGTGATCGTGATCGGCGATCTCGTGCGCGAAAAGTTCTTTCCCAACCTCGACCCGGTGGGCCGCGTCCTCGAGATCGCGGGGCTGCCGTACCGCGTCGTGGGTGTGATCGCCAGGCAGGGGACGCTCTTCGGGCTCTCGCTCGACCGCTTTGCGCTGGTGCCGTTCACCTCGCCCGCGCGGCGCGAGTTGTGCGCGGCCAACGTCGTGCACGAGCTCTGGGCCAAGACGGATTCGCCCGAAGCGATGCAGGCGGCGGTGGCGGAGTCGGAGCAGTACATGCGCATCGCCCGCCGGCTCAAGCCGGGTGAAGAGGACAACTTCTACATTCAGACCGCCGAGGGGGCGCTCGGCACCTGGCAGAAGATCTCCCGGATTCTCTTTCTCGCCCTGCCGATGCTCGTGGGCATCTCGCTCGTCGTGGGCGGCATCGTCATTATGAACATCATGCTCATGGCCGTCTCCGAGCGCACCCGCGAAATCGGCATCCGGAAGGCGCTTGGCGCGCGTCGGCGCGACATCCTGGCCCAGTTCGTGGTCGAGTCGGCGACGCTGGCCTCGACCGGCGCGCTGCTGGGCATCGGCACCGGGCTCGTGCTCGCGTTCGTGGTGAAGGCGGTGACGCCGCTCCCGGCCGCGGTGGCAACGTGGTCGATCGGGCTCGCGGTGGTGCTCGGCGTCGCGGTGGGGGTCACGGCCGGCGTGTATCCGGCGTACCGCGCGGCGCGGCTCGACCCCATCATCGCGCTGAGGGCCGAGTGACGGGCGCGGCGGCCACGGTGCAGCGGGGGCGGCCCCGCCGCGGCGGTTCCATGCTGTACCGCATGGGCGAGGGCGTCGGCATCGCGCTCGACTCGATCCGCTCGAACAAGGTGCGCGCGGCGCTCACCATCCTGGGCGTCGCCATCGGCGTCACCGTCGTCATCGCGATGGGCGCCGCGATCACCGGCATCAACCGCAGCATCACCCGCACGCTCGAGCAGGCCGGGCCCAAGACGTTCTTCGTCTACCGCTTCTTCCAGGGCGGGATCAACATCTCCGATGGCTCGGATGAGAACTCGCCCTGGGTGCACATGCCGTGGCTCTCGATCGAGGAGGCGGACCTGATCCGCGCGCAGCCGGCGGTGCGCGACGTAAACGTCGGCGAATACACCCAGGGCCCGGTAAGCTACGGCGACGTGAACCTGAGCGGCGTCTCGATCGTGGGGTTCGGGCCCCATTGGATCACGGTGAACGGCGGAGACATCCTACAGGGGCGCAACTACACGGAGGCCGAATACGCCGCCGGTGCGCACGTCGCCGTGATCAACGACCGGCTCGCCCAGGCGCTCTTTCCGGGGCTCGACCCGATCGACAAGGAGATCAAGATCTTCGGCCAGCCGTTCAAGGTGGTGGGGATGCATGCGGAGGCCGCGTCGCTCTTCAGCAACGCGGACAAGCCGCGGCTGGCCATTCCGCACACCGTCTTCACCAAGGTGGCCGACTACCAGAAGGGGTGGATGGACTTTTCCGTCGTGCCGACCGACGAGGCCACCGTGATCGAGGCCGAGGACCAGGTGACGGCGGCGCTCCGGAGCGCGCGCGGCCTCCGGCCGGGCGACGCGAACAACTTCGCCGTCGTCACCCAGAACAAGCTGCTCGACACCTTCAACAGCATCACCGCCGGCTTCTTCATCGCCATGCTGGTGCTCTCGGGCGTGGGACTCATGGTGGGCGGGGTCGGCGTCGTGGCGATCATGATGATCTCGGTCACCGAGCGCACCCGCGAGATCGGCGTGCGCAAGGCGCTCGGCGCCACCCGGCGCGAGATCATGTTCCAGTTCCTGGTGGAGGCGGCGACGCTCACGCTGATCGGCTGCCTCATCGGGATGGCGCTCGGGTCGCTCGCCGCATGGGGCGTGCGCTCGTTCACGCCGGTCCCGGCCACGGTGCCGCTCGCGTCGGTGGTGGCGGCGGTGCTGGTGTCGATTCTCACGGGGGTGCTCTTCGGCCTTTATCCCGCGAGCAAGGCCTCGCGGCTCGATCCGGTGGAGGCGCTCAGGTACGAGTAGCCGGCGGCTATGTTTCGCGCATGCCCCTCACGGAAGCCTTCCGCCTCGCCGTCCACGCCATCCTCGGCGCCAAGCTCCGCTCGTTTTTCACCCTGCTCGGCATCATCGTTTCCGTCGGGTTCCTCGTGGTGGTCGTCGCGATCATCCAGGGGATGAACGCGTACGTGAAGGAGAATCTCACCGGTGCCATGATCGGTACCAACGCCTTCCAGGTGCGCCGGAACCCGATCGCCGTGGGACTGCTGGACGACGATGAGGTGCGCGCCATCGCCAAGCGTCCGCTCGTGACCCTCGACGACGCCGAGGCGGTGCGCGAGGCGCTCCCCGATGCCGAAGCGGTGGCGCTGCAGTCGGGCTGGCCCACGCCGGTGAGCGACGTGTCGCATGGGAGCCGCGCCGTGACCGGCGTCGCCGTTTTCGGCATCACCCCGCCCTACCAGCTCGTGCAGGACTACCGCTACGCGTACGGCTCGCCGCTCACCGAGCCGGACGTACGCGAGCGGCGCTACGTCGCGGCGCTGGGCTGGGACATCGCCGACCGGCTCTTCGACGATCCCGCCGCCGCGGTGGGCCGCCCGGTGCGCGTCGGCGGCTACGAGCTCACGGTGAAAGGCGTCATCGCCAAGAAGGGCCGCGTGCTGGGGCAGTCGTTCGACGCCTTCGTCCTCGTCCCCTTCAGCACCTTCGAGGCGATGTACGGGCGCCGGAAGACCACCGTGGTCTCCGTGAAGATGGCGAGCGCCGAGGCGATCGACGGCGGGATGGCGCGGGCGGAAGAGGCGATGCGCATCGCCCACCGGCTCCGGCCCGACGAGAGCAACGACTTCACGGTGGACAAGGCCGATGCGCTGGTCGCCTTCTGGAAGAGCCTCACTCGGCTCCTGTTCACGGCGATTCCTGCCGTAGTAGGCATCGGCATCGTCGTGGGCGGGATCGTGATCATGAACATCATGCTCATGACCGTCACCCAACGCACCCGCGAGATCGGCCTCCGCAAGTCGCTCGGCGCGCGCCGGCGCGACATCCGGCGCCAGTTTCTGGTCGAGGCGCTCGTCCTCTCGAGCCTGGGCGGCCTGCTCGGCGTCGCGGCCGGGTGGCTGCTCGCGGCGGGCGTGGCGCACTTCACGCCTCTTCCCGCGCGGATTACCCTCTGGTCGGTGGTGGTCGCGCTCCTTCTAGGCGGCGGCACGGGCATCGTCTTTGGCGTCTATCCGGCGAGCCGCGCCGCCCGACTCGATCCGATCGGCGCGCTCCGGGTCGAGTAGCGGGCGTGCGACGGTGATCTCCCGATGATCCGCAGCGCCCGCGAAGGCGCCGGCATTGCGCTGGGCGCGCTCCGCGCCAACAAGCTGCGCTCCTTCCTCACCATCCTGGGCGTCGTGATCGGCGTGGCGACGGTCATGACGATGGCGTCGCTGGTCCAGGGCATCCGGACCCAGATCTTCAACGCCATCGAGGTCGCGGGGCCGCAGGTGTTCTACGTGCTCCGCTTCTTCACCGCGACGCCGATGGACGCGAACCGCCTGCCGTACGAGTACCGCATCCGCCCGGTGCTCGACGCCGCCGATGCCGACGCGATCCGCCGAGTGCCGCAGGTGGGGTACGCCCAGCTCTGGATCCAGGTGTTCGCGCGCCTCGCCGTGGCGGGCGAGCACACCCAGACGATGATCGTCTACGCCGCCGACGACCGGTTCATGGAGATCATCGGCGGCACCCTGCTTCGTGGCCGGCTCTTCACCCGCGGCGAGGTGTCCGGCGCGGACGTGATCGTGCTGGAGGACGACGTCGCCCGCCGGCTCTTCGGACAGACCGACCCGCTCGGCAAGACGGTCCGCGCGAACGGCGTGGCGCTCCAGGTGATCGGCGTCTATCAGAAGCCCGGCAACATCTTCGAGCCGCCCGGCCAGGAGATCGCCGGCATCATGCCCTACCGCACCGGCCGGAACGAGTTTCGCTACAACGAGAGTTACGATCTCTTCATCGCGGTGCGGGCGCGGAATGGCGTGGCGGTGCCCGACGCCAAGGACGCGGTTGCGGTGGCGCTCCGCCGCGCGCGCAATCTCCGGCCAGACGTCCCCAATACCTTCGATCTCGTGGCGCAGGACCAGATCCTCGACGTCGTCGGCCGGTTCACCCGCTATTTCTTCATCGCGATGGTAGCGCTCTCGAGCGTAGCGCTTCTCGTGGGCGGCATCGGCGTCATGGCGATCATGATGGTGTCGGTGACCGACCGCACCCACGAGATCGGCCTTCGCAAGGCCCTGGGCGCCACCCGGCGCGAAATCCTCTGGCAGTTCCTCGTCGAAGCCGCGACCCTCACCTCGCTCGGCGGGCTCATCGGCATCGTGGTCGGCCTCGCCATGGGCGAGTTGCTCAAGACGGCGCTCCAGTTCCAGTCCGGCGTGCCGCTCTGGAGCGCGGCACTCGCCGTAGTGGTGAGCGCCTGCATCGGACTCGCGTTCGGGCTCTATCCCGCGAATCGGGCGGCGCGGATGGACCCGGTCGAGGCGCTTCGGCACGAGTGACACGCGGCGGCCCGGCCTGCGGCGCCCGTGCGTGCGGGCGCCATGTGCACGGCGCGGCACCCCGCGCATCTCCCCCGGACTCCAACCCTGAGGGCATATGCGCATCATCCGTTGCGCCGTGCGCGCGTCCGCGCTCGCGGCCGTGCTCATCGCATGTCAGCGTCCGGCCGCAGTCCGGAATTCGAAGGATCAGCCGGCGCGGAACGTCGCCGGCGAGGCGAAAGTGATGGATGAGGCCGCCCGCCGCGCCGTCGCGTCACCTGCGGAGCTCAGCCAAAGCACTGCGCAGGCGGCCGACGCGCTCGGAGCTGCGGCCCGGGCCGGCCGCGGCGACGACCTCCCGCCCGGCGCAGATCCGTCCACGTCCGCCATGGTCATCCGCACCGGCAACGCGAGCGTCGAGGTGGACTCGATCGAGCCCGCCGTCACGGCGCTCCGCGACATCGCGCTGCGCGTGGGCGGCTACGTCGGCAACACCGCCATCCAAGCCGGCCGCGATCAGAGCCGCTCCGCGACGCTCGAGCTCAGGGTGCCGTCCGCCCGCTTTGACGACGTGGTGGCCGGCCTCCGCCCCATCGGCCGGGTCGAGTACGTCAACGTCTCGGCCGAGGACGTGGGCGAGGAGTTCGTCGACGTGACGGCGCGCGAGACCAACGCGCGGAAGCTGGAGGAGCGGCTCATCGATCTCCTCGCCACCCGCACCGGCAAGCTCTCCGACGTCCTTCAGGTGGAGCGCGAGCTGGCGCGGGTGCGGGAGGAGATCGAGCGGTACGACGGCCGGCTCCGCTACCTTCGCGCGCGGAGCGTGGTGAGCACGCTGAGCGTCTCGCTGCACGAGCCGCGGCCCATCGTGGCAGCGGGAGAGAACCCGATCGAGGAAGCGCTCCGCACCGCGTGGCGGAATCTCGTGGCGCTTACCGCGGGGGCGATCGCGCTCACCGGCTACCTCATTCCGCTGGCGATTCTCGGCGCCGCGGCGATATTCCTCCTGCGCCGCTCCATGGGCGCCTACCGACGGAGGTTGTCCGATGCCCGTTGACGTGCTCGCCATCGCCGCGCACCGCGACGATGTGGAGCTCACCTGTGGCGGGACCCTGCTCCGCGCCAGGGACCAGGGTCACACCACCGGCATCCTCGATCTCACGGCCGGCGAAACGGGCACGCGCGGGAGCGCGGAGCTCCGCGCCAGGGAGGCGGAAGCCGCGGCGCGGGTGCTTGGCGTGGCGGAGCGGCGGAACGCGGGTCTGCCCGACGCGCACCTTGCCAACACCGACGATGCCCGACGCATGGTGGTGGAGCAGATCCGCCACTTCGCGCCGCGGCTCGTGATCCTGCCCTTCGCCATGGCGCGCCACCCGGATCACCGGGTGGCCGCCGAGCTGGGCCGCGACGCCTGCTTCCTCGCGGGGCTCACGCGCTACGAGGCCGGCGGCACGCCGCACCGGCCGCACAAGATTCTGCACGCGCTCGCCTACCGCGAGGATCCGGTCAAGCCGACGTTCGTGGTGGACATCAGCGCCCAGTTCGACCGCAAGCTCGAGGCGATCCGCTGCTACGCGAGCCAGTTCGACGGCGCGCGCGCCGCGGGTGAGATCTTTCCCACGGGACAGGATTTCTACTCGCTCATCGCCACCCAGAACGCGCACTACGGCTCGCTCGTGCGTTGCCGCTATGGCGAGCCATTCTTCACCCACGAGACCGTGCTGGTGGATGACGTCGTGGCGCTCGGCGTGCAGAGCATGTGAGCCGGGGCGGCGGCTGCGCTATCTTTCCGCCATGCCTTCCGCCGTCTATCTCGACCACGCCGCGACGACGCCGGTCCGCCCCGAAGCGCGGGACGCCATGCTCCCGTACTTGGGCGCGGAGGCGTTCGGCAACCCGTCGAGCCCGCACCGCTTCGGGCGCGCGGCGCGCGCGGGGCTGGAGCAGGCGCGGCGGCAGGTGGCCGCGGCCGTCGGGGCGGAGCCGGCGCAGGTGCTCTTCACCTCGGGCGGCACCGAGGCCGACAATCTCGCCGTCCTCGGCTTGGCGCTCGCGATGCGGCACCGGGGCGAGCTGGCGCACGTCGCCACACCCGGCACGGAGCACAAGGCGGTGCTGGCGGCGGCGCACGCGGTGGCGGTGTTTGACGGGCGCGAGACCCTGCTGCCGGTGGGGCGCGACGGGCTGCTCGACCTCGCGGCGCTCGATGAGGCGCTCGCCGCGCCCGCCGCCGAGCGGCCGACGCTCGTGTCGGTGATGTGGGTCAACAACGAGACCGGGGTCGTGCAGCCCATCGGGGAAATCGCCCGCCGCTGCCGGGCTGCGGGCGTACGCTTTCACACCGACGCGGTGCAGGCGTTCGGCAATCGCGCGCTCGGCTTTCGTGAGCTCGATTGCGATCTGCTGAGCGTCTCGGCACACAAGATCGGCGGGCCGAAGGGTGTCGGCGCATTGGTGGCGCGCGAGCCCAAGCTGCTGGAGCCGCTCATCCACGGCGGGGGCCAGCAGGGCGGCGTCCGGCCGGGCACTGAAAACATCGCGGGCGCGGTGGGCTTCGGCGCAGCGGCCGAGCTGGCGGCGCGGGAGCGGCCGGCGCACGTGGCGCGGCTCGCGGCGCTCCGGGCTCGATTGCGCGACGCACTTGTCGCCGCCGTGCCGGACGCCAGCGTGACGGTCGATGGCGATGCGTCGCGCGACATGCAGGCCCCCCATATTCTCAGCCTCTGCGTCCCCGGCGCCGACAGTGAGGCGCTGCTCATGCACATGGACCTGGCCGGCGTCGCCGTCTCCAGCGGCTCCGCCTGCACCACCGGCGCGGTCGAGCCGTCGCACGTGCTCACGGCCATGGGCGTGCCGCGCGAGCTGGCGATCGGCGCCATCCGATTCAGCCTGGGCCGCGCCACGACCGATGCGGACGTCAACAGCGCGGCGGCTGTGTTCCCCGAGGTCGTCGCCAAGGTGCGCGCGCTCGCCGGAGTGCTGGGGCGATGAGCGCGCGGGTGCTGGTCGCGATGTCGGGCGGCGTGGACAGCTCGGTGGCCGCGGCGCGGCTCGTGGAGCAGGGCTACGACGTGATCGGCGCCACGATGAAGCTCTTCTGCTACGGCGACGCCGTCCCCGATCGCCCCTGCTGCTCGCTCGACTCGATCACCGACGCGCGCGACGTAGCCCACGCGCTCGGCATTCCGCACTACGTCCTCAACCTCGAGGACCGCTTCAGCCGGCACGTGATCGAGAACTTCGTGAGCGAGTACAGCCGGGGCCGGACGCCGATTCCGTGCGTCCGGTGCAACTCGTTCACCAAGTTCCGCGACCTGCTGGCCCACGCCGACGCGCTCGGCTGCGACGCGATTGCCACCGGGCACTATGCCGTCGCTCGTGACGCCGCGCTCTATCGCGGCCGCGACGCCGCCAAGGACCAGAGCTACTTCCTCTGGGGCATCGACCGCGCTGTCGTCGCGCGGATGCTGACGCCGGTCGGCGAGCTGACCAAGACCGAAACGCGCGCCTATGCCCGGCGCCTGGGTCTCACCACTGCGAACAAGGAGGAGTCGGTGGAGATCTGCTTCGTGCCGGACGACGACTACGCCGCGGTACTCGAGCGTCACCTGCCGCCCGGCGCCCCCGCGCTCGCGCCGGGCGCGTTCGTCACCACCGCGGGCGAAGTCGTGGGCGAGCACCGCGGGTTCGCGCGCTACACGGTGGGCCAGCGCAAGGGCGTGCCCGGTGGCGGCCGCGAGGCCCGATACGTAGTCGAGATCCGCCCCGGCGCGCGCGAGGTCGTCCTCGGCACGGCCGGCGACCTGCTGGGCCGGCGCGTGCGGCTCGACGAGGTGAACTGGCTCGCCGATCCGCTCGGCGCGGACGACCGGTGTGAGGTGCAGCTCCGCTACCGCGCGCGCGCGGTGCCGGCCACGGTAATCTCCGCGGGCGACGGCACGATGGGGCTGGCGCTCGCCGAGCCGGTGCGCGCCATCGCGCCGGGGCAGTCGGGCGTCTTGTACGGGGATGGCGGGCGGGTGCTGGGCGGCGGGGTGATCGCGTGAGACGGCGCGGAGGCGCCGCGCTCCAGGCGGTCGCGCCGCTTGCGGCCGTCTTCTTCGTGTTCGCGCCCATCACTGCGCGGGCTCAGTCGCCGGCCCCGGCCCGGCACCCCGTGACGGTGGAGGATTTCCTTTCGCTCCACGTGGTGAGCGACCCGCAGCTCTCGCCGGACGGCAAGAGCGTCGCGTTCACCATCACCACCCCATCTCTGGAGCAGAACAAGAACGTCGGACGCATCTGGCTCGTCGGAGCGGACGGCGCCAACGCGCGCGAAGCGACGAACATCCAGGGCAGCGAGCACGCACCGCGCTGGTCGCCCGACGGGCGCGTTCTCGCGTTCCTCGCGAAGGGCGACAGTAACGACCAGGTCTGGCGGATGCCGGCACCGGGCGGCACTCCCACCCGCGTCACCGCCGTGCCCACCGGCATCTCCGATTTCTACTGGAGCCCCGACGGCCGAGCGCTCTACGTCGTCACCGACCTCAAGTGGCCTGCGCACCAGGAAATCGACGCGCGGAACGACGGCCAGCCCACCGACGCGCGCATCTGGACCGATCTCTTCTATCGCCACTGGACCGACTGGCGCGCGGGCCTGCGCCAGCACGTGCTCCGCGTGCCGCTCGCCGAGAGCGGCGACACGGCGGGGCCCCCCGTGGACGTCACGCCACTCGATCGCGACGTGCCGACGCTCGCGCTGGGCGGCGCGGACGTGGCCTTCTCGCCTTCGGGCGACGAGATGGCCGTCGTCTATAATCCGGACTCCGTCGTCGCCACGAGCACCAACAACGACATCTTCGTCATGGCGCCCGACGGCAGCGGACGCCATGCGATCACGACGAGCCACGCTAACGACCACAGCCCCACGTTTTCGCCCGACGGCCGCACCATCGCGTACCTCGCGATGCGCACGCCGGGGTTCGAGGCTGACCGGCAGGAGATCGTTCTGTACGATCGTGCGAGCGGCCGCCGCCGCTCGCTCACGCCAAGCTGGATGCTGAGCCCGTCCACTCTCACCTGGACGCCCGATGGCCATGCACTCATGGTCGAGGTCGAGGAGCGGGGGACGAATGTGCTGTACCGCATCGACGTGCCGAGCGGGCGGCGCACCCGCCTCGTCGCGGGCGGCGTCAACACGTCTCTGCAGTTGGCACCGGCCGGCGGGGGGATGGTCTTCCTGCGCCAGAGCGGCAACCGCCCAGCCGAGCTCTGGCACGCCGCGCTCGACGGGAGCGGCGCCGCGCCGCTCACTCACGTCAACGACTCGGCGCTCGCGGCACTCGATCTCCCACCTGTCGAGCCGTTCGGCTTCGTCGGCGCTCATGGCGATTCGGTATTCGGCTGGACAATGAAGCCGCCGGGGTTCGACCGTTCGAAGCGTTACCCGCTCATCTACCTCATCCATGGCGGCCCGCAGGGCGCCTGGCTCGACGAGTGGCACGCGCGGTGGAACTACGCGATGTTCGCCGCGCGCGGCTACGTGATCGCGGCCGTCAATTTCCACGGCTCGACCGGCTACGGCCAGCGCTTCACCAACAGCATTTCGCGCCACTGGGGTGGCGCGCCCTACACCGATCTCATGAAGGGCCTCGACGTCGTGGCGGCCCTGCCCTACGTCGATCGCAACCGGATGGGCGCGGCCGGCGCCTCCTACGGCGGCTACATGATCTACTGGCTCGCCGGCCACACCGACCGCTTCAAGGCGCTGGTGGCGCACGACGGGGTGTTTAACACCCGCTCCATGTTCGGCTCGACCGAGGAGCTGTGGTTCCCCACCCACGAGTTCGGCGGCACGCCGCTCTCCCCCTCGGCGCGAGCCTTGCTGGAGCGCTGGTCGCCCTCCAACTTCATCGATCGCTGGAGCACGCCGATGCTCATCGTGCACAGCCAGCAGGACTTCCGGGTGGACGTGTCGGAGGGCTACCAGGCCTTTACCGCGCTCGAGCTGCGCCACGTGCCGGGCAAGTTCCTCTACTTTCCCGACGAGGGGCACTGGGTGGTGAAGCCGCGCAACCGCCGCCTCTGGTGGGGCACCGTGCTCGACTGGCTCGATACCTATCTCGCGCCAGCCTCCGCCACCTCCGCAGCGCCCTCGGTGGCGCGCCCCCGCTGATGCGCCATCTCATCATCCGGCTGCTCATCAACGCCGCGGCGCTGCTCGTCGCCGTCTATCTCATTCCGGGCGTGCACTTCACCGGCGGGTTCGGACGGCTGCTCATCGTGGCGGCGGTATTCGGCATCATCAACGCCCTCGTGCGCCCGATCCTCACCGTGCTGAGCTGCCCGCTCATCGTGATCACCCTCGGCCTCTTCATGCTGGTGATCAACGCCGTGCTGCTCATCCTGACTGCCTGGCTCTCCACGTTCTGGCATCTGGGCTTCAGCGTGGACGGCTTCTGGCCCGCGCTCTGGGGCGGGCTCGTAATCGGGATCGTGAGCACCGTGCTGACGCTCTTCGTGGGCGGGCGAAAGCCGTAGGGCGGCAAGGTGACCTCGCTCTCCGAAGTTCCGGCGACCGCGGCAGCGCCGCCCGACCTTCGCCACCCGTCGCTCTACCTCAACCGCGAGCTGTCCTGGCTCGAGTTCAACCGCCGGGTGCTGCACGAGGCGCAGGACCCCCGCACCCCGCTCCTCGAGCGGCTCAAGTTCCTGGGCATCTTCAGCAGCAACCTGGACGAGTTCTTCCAGGTGCGCGTCGCGGGCCTGAAGCAGCAGCTCGCGGTCGGAATCGGCGAGCGCACGGCCGACGGCATGACGCCGGAAGACCAGCTCCGCGCCATCTCGACCACGGTGCGCGAGCTGTGCAGGCAGCACCGGATCTGCCTGATGCAGGAGGTGCTCCCGGCGCTCGCGGCGCACGGCGTGCACCTCACGCTGAGGGTGGCGGATCTCCCCGCGGCCGATCGCGCGCACCTCGACCGCTACTTCGAGACCAACGTCTTTCCGGTGCTGACGCCGCTCGCGGTGGACCCCGGGCACCCGTTCCCCTACATCTCGAACCTGAGCCTTTCGCTTGCGGTGGCCCTCCGCGGCGCCGACGGCGAGGAGCGCTTTGCCCGCGTCAAGGTGCCCAAGATCCTGCCGCGCTGGGTGCCGCTCACAGCGCCGCACAGCTTCGTGCCGCTGGAACAGGTGATCGGCGCCAATCTCGAGATGCTCTTTCCCGGCATCGAGATCCTCGGCTGGTACACCTTCCGCATCACCCGCGATACCGATCTCCAGATCGAGAACGACGACGAGGCCGAGGACCTGCTGAGCCTGATCCAGGAGGAGGTGCGGAACCGCCGGTTCGCCGAGGTGGTGCGGATCGAGGTGCACGCGTCGATGCCGGCATCGCTCCGCGAGCTGTTGCTGGCCGAGTTCAGCGAGGACCAGGAGCAGCCGGCGGCACCGCTCACGAGTGACGACGTGTACGAGGTGCTGGGCCTGCTGGACACCGCCGACCTCTTGAGCCTCACCTCGCTCGACCTGCCCGCGCTCAAGGACCCGCCGTTCCACCCGGGCACGCAGCCGCGCCTCGCGGGCCCGCGCAGCATCTTCGAGGTGATCCGCGAAGGCGACGTCCTCCTGCACCACCCGTATGACAGCTTCGCCACCTCCGTGGAGCGCTTCATCCAGGCGGCCACCGAGGACCCGGACGTCGTCGCCATCAAGCTGACGCTCTACCGAACCGGCGGCGATTCGAGCATCGCGCGGATGCTGGCGCAGGCCGCCGAGCGGGGCAAGCAGGTGGCGGTGCTGATCGAGCTGCAGGCGCGGTTCGACGAGGAGAACAACATCACCTGGGCCCAGCGGCTGGAAGACGTGGGCGTGCACGTGAGCTATGGGGTGCCGGGGCTCAAGACCCACGCCAAGGTGATGCTGGTGGTGCGCCGCGAAGGCGACGCGATGCGCCGCTACGTGCACATCGGCACCGGCAACTACAACCCCAAGACGGCTCGGCTCTACACCGACTTCGGCCTGCTCACCGACAACGCCGAGCTGGGTGCCGATCTCACAGATCTTTTCAATGTGCTCACCGGATTCGCGCAGCCGGCGGCCTACCGCAAGCTCATCGTCGCGCCGCGTGGCATGCGCGAGTTCTTCCTCGAGATGATCCGGCGGGAGATCCGCCACCGCGAGGCGGGGCGGCCCGCATGGATCTTCGCCAAGCTCAACGCGCTGGTCGATCCGGACTTGATCGCGGCGCTTTACGAGGCGTCGCGGGCCGGGGTCGCGGTCGATCTCATCGTCCGCGGCATCTGCTGCCTCCGGCCGGGGCTCGCCGGGGTGAGCGACAACATTCGCGTGATCAGCATCGTGGGCCGCTTCCTGGAGCACTCGCGCGCGTACTACTTCCTGAACGGCGGCGACGCCGAGGTCTACATCGGCTCGGCCGACTGGATGCCCCGCAACTTCGAGCGGCGGATCGAATGCGTGGTGCCGATCGACTCGCCGGCCCACCGCGCCACGATCCTGAGTCTGCTCGAGCTCATGTGGAAGGACAACCGGCAGGCGTGGGAGCTCGGGGCGGACGGGGTGTACCTGCAGCGCCAGCCGCGCAATGCCGAGGGCGAGCGATCCACGCACCGCGTGCTGGCTGAGGGCACACGCAGCCAGCTGTAGCCGCGCGACCGCTCATCGCCGCTGCGGAACCGTCCCGACCCTCAGCTCGTTTACCCGGGACCAAACTGCGGCCCCAGCCGCGTCGCACTCCCGGAGGCGCCAACGGTGGGTCAGGCCGCGAACTTCGAACGTGACGGAGCTGGCCTGGGCAGGTGCAGGAAGTGCCCGAGACCCATGGCATCGGCGTGCTGCCGGCGTAGCTCGAGCGGCGGTCCCGTCTACGCCGCGGCACCCTGGCGCTGCCCGTCCGCGCCAGGGTGGCCGATCGCCCGCTCGAACGCCGCGAACACGTCCGGCCGCCACCAGTGCCCGCTCTCCCGCATCCGCCCGAGCGCTTCCTCCTTCGACATCGCCGCGCGATAGCTGCGCGTCGTGGTGAGCGCGTCGTACACGTCCACCACGCAGATGACCTGCGCGCCGAGCGGAATTGCGTCGCCCACGAGCCCGTCGGGATAGCCGCTGCCATCGTATTTCTCGTGGTGCGAGCGGATGATCGGCTTGATGTCCCACGGAAACTCGATGTCGGCGACAAGCTCGAGCCCCCACTCCGGGTGCTTCTTCATTACCCCGAACTCTACGTCCGTCAACCGGCCCGGCTTGTTCAGGATCTCGTGCGGGATGCGCACCTTCCCGAGGTCGTGCAGGTAGGCGCCGAGCCGGATCGTGGTCACCACCCCGTCGTCGAGCCCGAGCGCGCCGGCCACCGCCGCGCCGTAGTCCGCCACCCGCTCGCAGTGGCCGTGGGTGTAGGTGTCCGCCGACTCGATCGACCGGCCCCACTCGCGCACCACGGCGAGATAGGTCGCCTCCAGCCGGTCCATCTTGGACGCGACGTCAACCAGGTCCGCCCGCGCGTCGAGTCGCCGGAAAAGCTTATGCGATGCGCTGAGCAGCCGCAGCGCGTCCTGGTTCCGGCCGGTGGACTGAGAGAGAATGGCCAGCTCGCGGGTGGCCTCCGCCTCGCTCAGGACACCGCCGGTGCTTGCGGCCAACTCCACTGCCGTCTTGAGGCGCGCCTCCGCGAGCGCCGTGCGGCCCACCTCGCGGAACACGACGCCTATAACCTTGTAGGCGTCCGCCTTGTCGAGATGCGCGTGCAGCTCGTCGAAGGCAGTCAGCGCGCCTTCCGCGTACCTGAGCGCCTGCTCCATCCGCCCGCGGGCGACGTGCACCTCCGCGTGGTTCAGCAGGCAGAGGCCGCGGAGATGCGCGTCCTTCACCTCCTCGGCAATCCGGCGGCTCTGCCGGAAGTAGGAGTCGGCCTCGTCCCACCGATGTCGATCGGCGCTGATCATGCCCAGGTTGTGATAGATCACCGCACAACTGCGCTGATCGTCGCCACCCTGCGCCGCCTCGAGCGCGCGGTGATAGTGCGCCAGCGCGTCGGTGTAATTGCCGCGGATGTTGGCCAGAATGCCGAGGTTCTGCTCGATTGCCACGCGGACCGCGGCGATGTCGCGGGCGAGCACCAGCGCCCGCCGGTAGGTCTCTTCCGCCGACTCGATGGCGCCCGCCTCGAGGTCGAAGCTTGCGAGCGCGTTCAGCGCCTCCGCGCCGAGGCGCGCGTCGGCCAGGCGGCGAGTGGCGATGTCGAAGCTGCGCTGGCACAGCTCGCGGGCGGGCGCCGTGTCGCCGCTCCGATGCCGAACGACCGCCAGCCGGCGCAATGCCTCTGCGAAGACCGCATCTTCTCCGCTCTCCTCAGCCATTTCCACGGCCGCAGTGAACCCGGCGATCGCCTCGGCCGTGGCCCCCTCCCGGTCGCGCTGCAAGGCCGCGCGGAGCGTCGCCTCGGCGGGCGAGCGCTCGAAGATTGGTCGTGGCGCCCCCGGCGCGAGCGCCCGGGGCGCCCCGGAACCGTTCGCGCCGTTCGATCGCATCGAATGGGTCACGTCGGATAGCATTCCGCGGGATGGACGAGACGACGCGAGGCAATCGCCATACCCGGCCGGCCGCGCCGCTGCCGGATGCACAGCGCCCGGACCGCCGCGCGAGCGGGTCCGCCGAGGCCGCCCGCTGCAATCAGTTGCGCGGAGGAAATGCAATCCGTTAGCGGATTGCAGGAGCTGGCCCAGCCGGGCATCCGCGCAAGGCGTGGCGCACTTCGGAGCGGGCAGGGGCTAACGCCTTCTCCCACTCGCGTGTGCGCTGCGTCGGTCGCCGCCGCTGCGCTGCCATCGGTTGCGCTTCGTACCCCGGCACATCCGTTGCGACGGGCGAGCGCGCCGGGCAACCTGCCGGCGCACCAACAAAAAAACCGACTGCCCGATAAGAGCACACCCGGAGCGATCCGGGGCCGCAAAACCAGGGGTCTCATCAGAGGACCGGTGAGATAGCTCGGTGCCGAAGGTGGTCCGCGACGCGTCGAGCGCGTCTGGGAGTCGGTCAATGGGTGCGGCGTCCGCCGAATGGCGGATGGCCCGCAGTTTCGACCATCTCCCGGAGGGCTTGATGCGCGTCCTCGCTGGCGCCGCCTTTACCGCAGCGCTCCTCGCCACCGTCGCTACCGGCTGTTCGGACGGCGGCATTACCGGCCCCTCCGCTCCGCCGCCCGCGCCATCGGAAAATCTGATCGGCACCGCGATCTCGACGGTGAGCTCCACTGCGGGTGCGTTGACCTCAACGGTCGGCGCTACGCTCGATCTGCTCACCTGTAGCCCGCAGTCGTACGCAAAGGCGACCGAGAGCATCGGCCCCGCGGGCGGCAGCATTTCGGTAAGCGGCCATAAGCTCGTCGTGCCGAGAGGCGCGCTCTCGCGCACGGTCACCATCACGATGGAGACCCCGTCGAGCCGGGTGCGAAGCGTCCGCTTCTCGCCTGAAGGGCTCCGCTTCAAGGCCTCGGCCAAGCCGACGCTCACCATGAGCTACTCCGGCTGCCTCCTGCCGCACGGCGCGTTGCTCGGCATCGACTATGTGAGCGAGTCGCTGAATCTGCTCGAGACGCTCAAGTCCACGGTCGACCTCCGGCAGAAGACCGTCAGCGCGGGCATCGGCCACTTCAGCCGCTACGCCATTCACTATTGATCGTCATCCGTGACTGCCGGACCGGAGTGGAAAGGCTCACGTGAAACCGGGAGGCGCGGATGGCGATCGCCAGCAATCCGGGCGACGATACCGACGAGAGGAGTGCCGAGCGGTGCCTCGACGAGGGCCGCCGGCACGACCTCGCGGGACGTATGGACAAAGCGGTCGAGTGTTACGCCGCGGCGATTGACTCGGCGGCCGGCGGGCCCTCCTCCCGCGTGCGGGCCGAGGCCTTCCGCAGGCTCGGCGTGCTGCACCATCGGAAGGCGGAACCGGAAGCGGCCCGCGAATGCTGCCGCCGGAGCCTGGACGCGGCGGTGGCGGCGGAGCTGCCGGACCTGGCGGCGGAGGCGCTCAATGCGCTCGGCGGGTTCGCGTTCGAGCACGGAAAGCTCGCGGAGGCACGGGCCAGCTTCGTCCGCGCGCTGGAGCTCGCCGCCGGGGATGTTTCCGTGATCGGCAAGGTCGAGGAGAACCTCGGCATCATCGACAGCGCCCAGGGCCACTGGGAGTCCGCGCTCATGCATTACGGCCGCGCACTCGACGCCTGCGAGCGCGCGCATGACACCCGCGGCTGCGCGATCGCGTATCACAACCTCGGCATGCTCCACGCGGATCAGCGCCAGTGGCAGCAGGCCGACGCGCACTACCGCGACTGTCAGCGGCTCGCCCAGGCCGTGGCCGATGTGCACCTCACCGCGCTCGCGGCCCTCAACCGGGCCGAGGTGCAGGCCGCGCTCGGGCAGTACGCGGGCGCGCGGACGCTGGTAGAGCGCGCGCTGCGCGCCTTCACGCGCCTCGGGGCCCGGCGCGACCTGGCCGGGGCGCACCGGCTTGCAGGCGTGGTCAGCCGCGCGCTCGACCAGCCGACGCTGGCCGAGTCGCACCTGCGCTCGGCGGTGGAAGTGGCGCGGGCGGCGGACTGTCCGCTGGCCGAGGCGGACGCATGGCGAGACCTCGCCGAGCTGTATCGCGAGCGAGGTCGTGTGAAAGAGGCGCAGAGTTTTCTGTTGGAGGCCCGCAGGACCTACCAGATGCTGGGGGCGCAGCACGAGGTGGCGGACATGGACGAACGAATGCTTGCCTGCCAGGTCGCGTGATGTAGAGGGATGGCGCTAGTGCGCCATCCCCGTCGCGTCCGCGAACTTCTTCATCATCTCCTGCTGCTCGGCGGTGAGCGTCTCGGGCAGCGTCACCTTGATCTCCACGAGCTGATCGCCGCGGCGGCCTTTCCCTTCGACCCCTTGGCCCTTGATGCGGAAACGCCGCCCGGGCTGGGTGCCGGGCGGGATCCGCAGCATCACCTTCTTGCCGTCGAGCGTGCGCACGCGGAGCCGGGTACCGAGCACCGCCTGCGCCAGGTTGATCGGCACCTCGCAGACGATGTCGAGCCCCTCGCGGGTGAAGAAGCGATCGGGCTGCACCTGGAAGGTGATGATGAGATCGCCGGCGGGAGCGCCCGCGCGACCGGGTGAGCCCTGGCCCGTGAGCCGCACGCGGGTACCGGTCTCGGTGCCGGGCGGTACCGTGATCATGACGCGCCGCTCGGTGCGCACCTCGCCCGCGCCGTAGCAGGTGGGGCACGGCGTCGACGGGATCTTGCCGCGCCCGCGGCACTGCGGGCACGGACGATTCACGGCAAAGTTGCCTTGGCCGAACGAGATGGTGCCGCGTCCCTGACACTCGGGACAGGTGATGAGCGCGGCACCGGGTGCCGCCCCGCTCCCGTGACAGGTCGGGCACGGCTCGGTGACTGGAAGCGTCACCGGCACCTTGCCGCCGAGCATCGCCACGCGGAATGGCACCTCGAGCAGCGTCTCCAGGCTCTCGCCGCGCTCTTCTCGCCGTCCGCGCCCGAAGATTGACGAGAAGATGTCGCCCAGGCCGAAGCCGCCGAGGTCATTGATGTCGACCTCTTCGGCACCGAAGCCGCCGGGCGCACCCGTGCCCCCGAACCCGCCCGGGCCACCCGCGCGCGCACCGGCACCTGCGCCCGCCGGGCGCCGCGCGAATCCCTCGAACGCGCCGAGCTTCCGCATCTGGTCGTACTGCTTCCGCTTCTCGGCGTCCGAGAGCGTGGCGTGCGCCTCGGAAATCTCCTTGAAGCGCTCAGCCGCCTGCGGGTTGTTCGGGTTCGCGTCGGGGTGGTACTGCTTGGCGAGCCGGCGGTAGGCCTTCTTGATGTCCGCCTGACTCGCCGTGTCCGGCACGCCCAGCACCTGGTAGAAATCCTTTGCAGCCACGATCAGCCGGCGCCGTGGGTGGAATAGACCTGCACCCGCGCCGGTCTCACCAGCTGACCCTTGAAGCGATAGCCGTTCTGGAATGTCGCGCTCACCATGTGGTCCTGCGCAGGGCTGGGCGGCGGTACGGTCGAGACGGCCTCGTGCTCGCTCGGGTTGAAGGTTTCGCCGGCGGGATCGATACGCTCGACGCCGGCGGCCTCCAGCTCCTTGCGGAGCTTGCGGTCGACGAGCGTGAGCGCTTCGCGCAGTGCATCGGGCGGGGCGCTCGCGGAGTCGGCCACGATGCGGTCCAAGTCGTCGAGCACGTCGAGCAGACGGAGGACGAACGCGGCCTGGGCGCGGTCGCTCAACTCGCTCCGCTCGCGGGTGACGCGCTTCCGGTAGTTGTCGAACTCGGCGGCGAGGCGGAGCTGGCGGTCGCGCAACTCGGCGATTTCGCCCTCGAGTCGGCGGACGGCTTCGGCCTCAGGCTCGGCCGGGACGCCGGCGGCAGTGCCCGGGTCCGGCGCGTACTCGGCTGGCGGTTGTACGTCTTCCGGCCGAGCGCCGGCGGGACGCTGGCTCATGTCGGTCGAGGCGAGGTCGGCGCCGTCGGCGGCGCGACCACGCGAGGACGCGGGGTCCGCCATGCCGGCGGGGGTATGGATCGGCTCGTCGGGGCCGTTCGGGTCGCCGCCGGGGCCGCCCCTGCGGCCGCGGTCGCGGTTTTGGTCGGAGAATCGTTTGTCGTTCTTCACAGGCACATCCACCCATCCACGGGACAGGCGAAAGATAATGAGACGGGGAGAAAATCCGGTGCAGCGGCCATCTACCACACTGAACGCATTAGACGAGGGGCCGGCAGTAATGGAAAGAGGTGCACCATGCGCACGCTCGAGCTCGGGCTCCGAGCCTACACACGATACCTCACGCAGTTGCACGAGGTGGCCGGGCTGCGGCTCGTGCGGCCGGCGGTCTACGATTTCCGGGGGGAGCGGCAGGTGAGTGGCGCGGCGCGGCGGTCCGTCAGCGCGAGGCCGTGCCGGCGAGCGCGGCGGCGCCCGCAGCCGCGGTGCCGGCCGGCGCCGAGCCGGTGCGCGATGTGACAATAATCGCGAGCGCGATGAAGCTTCAGCCGACGGTTTGGGTTCCGACCGGGCGGGGGCTTCGCGCGTTGCGCGACGCGGATCCCGACAGGGTCGCACTTGCGTCAGAAGCCTAACCGGGAGTTGATCGATTTGGTCGGTAGTCACCGTAGGCGGCGCGCCGCGAGATACAGCGCCGCCTGCGCCGCTCGTGCCCGAATTTCCGCACGCGTTCCGACGAACAGCGCCCGCGTGGCGCTCGTCTCGATCGTGAACCGCGCCGGCGTGTTGACCCTTTCGCCGTGCGCCAGCGCGAACCACACCGTCCCCACCGGCTTCTCCGCGCTCCCGCCGCCCGGACCCGCGATGCCCGTCACCGCCACCGCGAGATCCACACCGAGCCGCCGCACCGCGCCCTCCGCCATGAGGCGCGCCACCTCCTCACTCACCGCGCCGTAGCGGCCGATCACCGCCTCCGGCACGTCGAGCAACGCGCTCTTGATCGCGTCGTCGTAGGAGATGACGCCGCCGACGAAGACGTCGGAGCTGCCCGGAATGTCCGTGAGCCTCGCACCCACGAGACCACCGGTGCACGACTCTGCCACCCCGATTCGCAGCCCCTGCGCTCGCGCCAGCTCGAGTACCACGGCAGCCAGGTCATCACCGCCCTCGCCGTAGGCGTGGCCGCCGGCGCGATCGCGCAGCAGGCCGACCGCCGCGCGGAGCCTGGCGTCGGCCTCGGCGACCGGGAGATTCCACGCGGTGACCCGGAGATCAACGCCCGGCCACCCCGGCAAGTACGCCAACGTGAGCGGCGCGATCGCGTCCTCGATCTCTCCCAGCCGTTCGGCCAGCGTCGACTCGGGGATCCCGGTCGTGCGAACGACGGCCGAGCGCACCGTTTGGCCACCCGCCCGCGCCGCGAGCCTCGGCCCCACTTCGTGCGCCAGTAGGTTCGCCATCTCGATCGGCACGCCGGGCAGCATGATCACGAGCCCGCGCGACCCGCCGCCGTCCAGCTCCCCTTCCATCCAGAGCCCCGGCGCCGTTCCCCACCGATTCGGCAGCACGAGGGCCCCGCGCGGCACCTCAGCCTGCACCCGGTTGGAGGCCACCGGCACCCGCCCGAACCGCGCAAAGCGCGCAACCAGCGCCTGCCACACCGCCTCGTCGAACTCGAGCGGCGCCCCGAACAACTCCGCCACGATCCGCTTGGTGATGTCGTCCCGCGTGGGGCCGAGCCCGCCGGTCGTAATCACCGCACCCGTACGCGCGAGTGCATCACGTACCGCATCCCGGATCTCATCGCCCCGATCCGCCACCGCCGTCCGCCGCACGATGCGGACGCCGGACTCGGAGAGCGTACGGGCGATCTCAGCCCCATTGGTGTCGAGGGTGAGGCCGAGGACGAGCTCGGTGCCGATGGTAAGAATTTCGAAATTCATGGGAGGAACACTACCGGGTGCCTATCGCCCTGAAAACAGCCCCCTGTTCCTGTACAGGTAGACCGCAAAGGAATAAACCGTGAGCAACGTCGCCACCGCGAGCGTCACCGCCACGAAGCCGCCGTGAAATTCATTCCAGTATTCCGCCCACCGGCTGTGCTCCCACCCGAGGGGCTTCCTTGCATCCCTGAACGCAAACCACGCGATCGTCGCCCCGATGAAGATGTTCTGGATGACGGTCTTGAGCTTGCCGGCGCCGCCGGCCGGGATTACGACGCCCCGCTGCTTGGCCCACCAGCGGAACCACGTCATCGCCAGCTCCCGGCCGATGAGCAGCAGGCACACCCAGAGCGGAATGCTGCCCCAGATCGGGATGTCGTAGAAGTCGTGCCGCTGGCGCGAGATCCAGTAAATCGGGATCAGCGTCGCGAAGAGGAGCAGCTTGTCGGCGATGGGATCGAGCAGGATGCCGAGGTTGGTCACCTGCTTGCGCGAGCGGGCGAGGCGGCCGTCGAAGACGTCGCTCACCGCGGCAATGATGAAGACGACGAGCGCAATGAGCTTCGGCCAGTAGCCCTCGATGAACGGCAACAGCGCGATGATCGGGGTGAAACAGATCCGGACGATCGTGATGATGTTGGGCAGGGTCCACATTCCCGCCACCTAGCCGAGTCCCTTCACCACGCTCTTGCTGATCGCCTTGAGGGTGTCGAACACCCCATCCCCGGTCAAGGCCACCGCCTCGAACCAGAGGGCGCGCTCCACCCATTGGCCATCCTGCTCGAAGACGAGCTGCTCACCGTCGTGATACGGATCGGGCGTCGTCCGCTGCCGCGCCGGCTCCGACACCGGCCAGCCCGGATTGAGCGCCGCCTGCAGCTCCGCGACGGGCGCCGCGTTGGGCAGGTCGCGCTTGTTGTACTGCACCGCGAACGGCAGCTTCGTCATGTCGTAGCCGTACTGCGCCATGTTCTCGTACAGGTTCTGCATCGATTCGATGTTGGCGTCCATCCGGTCGATCTGGCTGTCGGCCACGAACACGACGCCGTCCACCCCCTTGAGGATGAGCTTGCGCGACGCATTGTAGTAAACCTGCCCCGGCACGGTGTAGAGATGGAACTTGACCTTGAACCCTCGGATGGTCCCGAGGTCCACCGGCAGAAAATCGAAGAAGAGGGTGCGCTCGCTCTCGGTGGCGAGCGAGATCATCTTGCCGCGCGACGCGGGTGCCACCTTGTTGTACACGTGCTCCAGGTTCGTCGTCTTGCCGCCGAGCCCGGGGCCGTAGTACACCAGCTTGCAGTTGATCTCGCGTGAGGCGTAGTTGATCATCGACATGCGTCGGCGTCTCCCTCAGGCCCCGAAGAGTTTGTCGATCTCGCTTTCCGCCTCGCCCACGAATTCCGTCTCCATGCCGCGCCGCGGACCGCCGGCGCCATCCCGCTCGAACATCGCGGTGAAGATCCCGTCGAGCGCGCCCACCGCGTGCCGCGCCCGGAGCTTCACCAGCCCAAGCGTGGTGCGGGTGTCGAACAGCACCACCAGGATCACCCGGCGCGCCACATCGGCCAGGTACATCGACTCGCGCTCGCCCTGGTGGAAGAGCGTGCCGAACTCCTGCTCGCCCAGAAGCCGGGCGAGCTGGTCGTTGGCGCTGAAATCCGCCGCCGTGAGCGAGGCGAACGCCGTCGGATCGAACGCGGGGGGTTCGCCCACCGTGGCGACGAGCTGCCCGGACCGATCGACGACGAGCGCCGTGCGCGCGCCCGATTCCCTCAAGAATCCGGCAAGCACGGCGCGCATTTTTTCCGCGTCCGCTTCGCCGAACGACCAGCTCGCCGGAGCGCCGGTCAACGAATCGCGGCCTCCATGCGCCGCACGATCGCGTGCGCGCGCCGGCGGAGCACCGGATGGTGCTCCCACGCGACGTAATCGCGCAGCAGGCGGATGGTCTCGACGCCGTTCTGGCCCGCCAGGAACCCGAGCGCCGCGAGCCGGCGGAGCGGCCGCGCGCTGAAGAGATCGGCCCGGTGCCGCTCGAACCGGTGCTGCGCCGTGAACCAGCCGGCCACGAAGCCCGCCGCCGCCGCCCCCGCGAACACCCCCGTGCGCGAGCCCATCAGGTAAGCTCCTGCCGCGCCGAGAGCGCGTGGGCGAGGGTGATGCCATCCACGTATTCGAGGTCGCCGCCGACCGGCAGCCCGCGCGCGAGCCGGGTGACGCGGGGCCCGAGCCCCGCCAGCAGTTGCTGGATATAGGTGGCCGTCACTTCGCCCTCCATGGACGGATTGGTGGCGAGAATGACCTCGCGGACCCCCTCGTCCTGCACCCGGCGTACCAGCCGGTCGAGCCGGAGCGCTTCCGGGCCGACGCCGTCGAGCGGCGAGAGCCGGCCGCCCAACACGTGGTAGCGGCCGCGAAAATCGGTGGCGCGCTCGACCACGCCCACGGCCGAGGGTTCCTCCACCACACAGAGCAGCGTGGCATCGCGCCGCGGATCGCCGCAGATCGCACAGGGCTGCGCCTCGGTCGGATTGCCGCACTGCTCGCACGGCCGCACCTGCTCCGCCACCGCCGTGAGTGCGGCCGCGAGCTGCCCGGCCTGCCCGGGCGCATGCTGCAACAGATGGTACGTGAGGCGCTGCGCCGTCTTGCGGCCGATCCCCGGCAACTTTGCCAGCTCGGCGATCAGTTGCTCGATCGCCCCCACGTTCAGAGCGATGGAAACGGGAACGGCTGGACCTTCCGCATTTCGGCCTGCAGGAGATCGGCGGCGCGGCGCTGCGCCTCGGCCACCGCCGACAGCACGAGGTCCGCGAGGAACTCGGCGTCGTGCTCCTGAAAGACGGCGGGATCGATCGCAATGCCGCGCACCGTGCCCCGTCCGTCCGCGGTCACGCGCACCAGCCCGCCGCCGGCACTCGTCTCGAACGTGCGACCCGCGAGCTCCGACTGCAGTTGCTGCAGGCGACCCTGCACCTGCTGGCTCAACTGCAGGAGCTGCTGGAAGTCGGCCATAGATTCGGGTAATCCCGCCATTGTCACCCGGGGCGCCTTGCGGCGCTTTCCGCCAAACGTAGGAAGGGTCAAATCGCGCCGCAACCGAATACGGGCTTCGGGAACCGGCGGATGCGGCTACTCGACGATCTCCAAATCTAACGCGTCGGCCGCCGTGTCGAGGGCCGGGTCCCGGTCTCGAAGGCGGCGCAGGCGCTCGGCCCGGCTGGCGCTCTCGGTGAGGCGCTCGGGGCGGTCGGCGGAGCCGTCCGCCGACGTGACGGCGACGGCGAGGCGTACGGGCTGGGCGAGCACGCGCGCCAGCACCTCTTCGATCTGCGCGGCTTTCTCCTCCAGCATGCGGGCGAAATAGGCGCTCGCGGCGGGCAGCTCGATGGCGAGCTTGGGCGGTGCGGCCTCGACTGGGGTGGCGAGGGCCAGCGCTTCCCCGAGGAACTGGGCCCTTGTGCGGACGGCCGTAACGAGCGCGGGCCACTCGGCGCGGAGGGAGTCGAGCGCGAACGCGATCGGGGCGCTCGGCGGCGCGGCGGGATCGCTCGGCGCGGTACGCTCGGTGCGGGGTCGCGGCGCAGAAAGGGACGGGGGCTCGGCCGGCGGGGTGCCGGAGATCACCTCCCGCAAATCCACGATGCGGTCCATCATCGTCCAGCGCAAAAGCAGAGTCTCGACGACGAGGCGCGAGTTGGCGCTCCGCCGGATTGCGGCCTCCTGCTCGGCCGAGAGGCGAAGCATGCGGAGGAGGTCGCCGGGCTCCAGGCGATCGCGGTAGGCGGCGAGGGTGTTACGCATGGCCTCGGTGAGGCCGTCGGGGTCGCCGCCGAGCTGCAATTGGAGCAATGAGCGGCAGGTGTCGGCGGCGCCGGACATGAACTCGGCCAGGTCGGCGCCCGATTCCATCAGGCGCTCGACCAGAGGGAAGACGCCGGCCGGGCGGCGCTCGGCGACGAGACTGAGCAGCTCGGCGAACAGCTCGTCGCCGGCGAGGCCCAGCACCTCACGCACCCGCGCGGCGGTCACCGCGCCCTCACCCAGGCTCAGGCACTGGTCGAGCATCGAGAGGCCGTCGCGCATGCCCCCGTCGGCGTGGCGGGCGATGAGCGTGAGCGCGTCGTCGTCGGCCGAGATCTCCTCTTCCTTCAGCACGGCGCGAAGCCGGTCGCGGATCGCGGCGGGGCCGATGCGGCGGAAATCGAACCGCTGGAGCCGGGAGAGCACGGGTGCTGCCGCCGCCGCGATCCTCTGCGGATCGGTCGTAGCGAACACGAAGACGACGCGCTTCGGCGGCTCCTCCAGGATCTTGAGCAGCGCATTCCACGCCTCGCGCGTGAGCATGTGCGCCTCGTCCACGATGTAGACCTTGTACCGGCCCTCTTTCGACGGCGCGTACATCGCGCGCTCGCGCAGCTCGCGCGCATCGTCGACGCCGCGGTTGCTCGCCGCGTCGATCTCGACCACGTCGAGGTTGGCCGAGCCGTTCCAGATCCGCTGGCAGTCCTCACACACGCCGCACGGCTCGCCCGCGAGGTCGTCCGCTCCCTCACCCGACTCCGGCCGATGGGGACAGTTGAGCGCCATGGCAAGGATGCGGGCCACGGTCGTCTTCCCCACCCCGCGCGGGCCGGTCAACAGGTAAGCGTGCCCCACCCGGTCGCGAGCCACCGCGCCCCTGAGCAAGGCGCTGACATGGTCTTGCGCAAGAAGGTCTGAGAAGCGCTTCGGACGGTACTTGCGGGCTAACGCGATCTGCATGGGCGGTAGAAAAGGCCGTGAGGGCGGTAGAGGCGGTAAGGGCGGTAGGGACTCGACCGGCGGAGCTCCCTGCCGCCCCTACCGCCTCTATCGTCTCTACCGCCCATGAAAGTTGCCCCAGGCACCCCGAAGCAACACCGGACATCGCTTAGCGCTGCTACCGGCGAGGTCCTGACGCGGTTCACGCGCCGGCGCCCTTCGGACCTGGGGCATCTCGAATATAGCCCGATGCAGTGGCTGGGGAAACGGAAAGGGCGGCAAGGCCGCCTCCCCGTGGCCCCTACTTCCCATTCATCGCCCAAGCATCGACCGCGTACTTCCACGACCCGTCCCCCTGCTTCTTGAACACCTCTGCATAGTGCCCTGTCGTCGTCTGGCCGTTCACCGTCATCGCAAACTGGCCAACGGCGTAGGCGAGATCGCCCCGCCCCTCCACCTTCTCCGTCCTGAGCGTCATCCCGGCCGGCTTGAGCTGCATCAGGCCGGTCATTTCCTTCGCGATGGCATCCCGCCCAGTCACCGGCGGCGCGTCGGGGGCCTGATATACCGCATCGGACGCATACAGCTCCGAGAGCGCCGCCGCGTCGCCCCGGTTGGCGGCGGCGGCCCACGCGGAATCGACAGCGCGCACGCCTGCCTCATCGGCGGCGGAGAGCGCCGCAGGTGACGGATCATCGGCGGCGGCCGCGGCGGGCCTGGGCGGGCCGCCGCAGCCGATCGCGGCAAGCGCCACAAATCCGACGACCTCCAGGCGAATGGCTTTCATGAGAGGCCTCCTCTCGAAACCGGTGGAACGGCACGACGGTGGGTGAGAAACGGCGGATGAAGGTGGTGCGCCCGCGGCAACGGCGCCAGGGCACCGCGCTCAGGCGAGGATTGCGCGCTGGCGCTGCTGCAGCTTTCTGAGGTCCCAGATTTCGGCGACGACGCCACCCAGGAGAAACACCACCGCGGTGTAGTACACCCAGAGCACGAAGAGGACGATCGCGCCGATGTTGGCGTCGCCCGAGGGGCCGGTGAGCGAGGCGAAGTGCGCGAGGTAGAGCGCGTAGAGCCGTTTGGCGATCTCGAACGCAACCGCGGCGAACGTTGCCGCGAGCAATGCGGTGCGCCAGCGCGGGCGGCGGCGCGACGCATATCGATAGGTGATATAGAAGAGCGAGAGCTGGAAGGCGAATGCGAGCCCCTCGCCCAGCACCCGTCCGAGTGTCGAAACGAAGAACCGGAATTGTGGCGCCACCGCCGTGCCACGCGACTGCAAATAGGCAAGGCCGCCGGTGAGCACGGTGTTGGCGAGGAAGAGCAGCACGGTGGCGAGCACCAGCGCCGTGTCGCGCAGCTTGCCGAGCAGGTAGGCGACGACCACTGACCGGGCCGGCTCCGGCCGCGCGGACACATCGAAGATCTCGTTGAGCGCCGTGCGCGCGCTCGCGTAGAGCCGGGTGCTGAACCAGATGAACGCGGGCGCGGCATACAGCGACAGCGTCGCGCGGTTGCGCAGGATCTTCGTCAGCACGCCCTCGACCAGGCTGAACGGATCCTGGCCCGGCGCGGTCGAGTGCGGTGGAAGAAAGCGATGAAAATATTCCGAGGGGTTGACCGAGCCGTCTCCGAAGGTGACGTGCGCCGGCGCGAGCGCCTGCGCCGCGAGACTCAATCCGACCAGCACGAGCAGCACGAACGGGATGGCCGCGAGCAGCGCGTCGAAGGTGAGCGCGCTGGCGTAGAACGGGACATGATTCTCGTCGGCGGCCTCGAGAGTGCGCCAGACGAACCCGCGGAATGACTGGTACCAAGCCCGCCTGGGCGTGCCGCTCAGGCGAGCGGCTCCTCGAGCTCCGCGTCAGCGCGACGGCGGGCGCGGGCCTCGCCCAGCCGGCGCTCGAGCTCCTGCCGCGCGCCGGCGACGCCGCCGCGCGCCGGGCCCTCCTCCTCGAGCGGGTCTTCCAGCTCGTCCTCCTCGTCCAGCTCCTCCTCGTCCTCGAGGTCGGCGAGCGAGGCCCGGCGCGCCCCGCCCAACTGCTGGGTCAGCTCGTCGAGCTTCTCCTCGGTCATCGCGCGGAATTTCCAGAGCTTGCGCTGCAAGGTGCGGCGGGTTTCCTCCCCGCTCCGCGGCGCGTAGAGCAGCGCCACGCCGGCGCCGAGCACCGCGCCCCAGAGCAGCCACTTGACCGAGGCGTCGCCGCCGCGGTCGAGGTAGATCACTTCGCGAGGCTCCCTGCGATGCACCATGGTGTCCTCCCTATTCCCCGGCGTCGGGGTCGTCAGCCGCGGCGACCAGCGCCGGCTTGAGGGTCGCGTGATGCTGCAGCGGCGCGTCCACGTGGCGCCGCACCAGGTCCGCCGTGCCGTTCACGTTGAGCTGCTGAAAGAGAAACGCAAACATCCGCTCGAGGTCGGCGGCGATCGCGCCGCGCACGTCGTCCGGCAGCTCCCACAGCTCGCGCTTGAACGGGCCGATCGCCCGCTTGCGCGCCTTGTAGTAGAACTGCTCTTCCGAGTCGCCCGCCTTGCGCTCGCCCTGCGCGTTCTCTCCGAGCCACGCCTTGACGGCGGCGCGGAGCGGCGCGGGCAGGCGGGCGTGGTCGAAGATGATATTCTGGAAGTTGGTGGCGAGGTGGATTTCGGCGGTTTCGACGCGGGGGAAGTTGCCGAATGCATCCGCCGGAAGCGTACTGGCACCGTGCTGCACCGCGCCGGCCAGGTGGTATCGCTCGCGCGCCACGCGGGAGAGCGCCGCGAGCGCCGCGAGGTCGAGCTTGACTTCCGCAATGCTGCCGTCGGCGAGCACCACGCCACCGTGGCTGGTGCCGGTCTGGACCGAGATCTTGCTGATCCCGGCGAACGAGCCGAGCGAGGCAAGGCTCGCGTTGTACCCATCCATGAACGCGTGCAGCTCTTCGACCGTGCTGTTCTTCATCCCCACTTCGCCGATCTCGGCGCCCACCGACACGGTCACGCCGTCCGGCTCGCGGCGGCGGATGAAGCGGGTGATGCCGGCGGCGCGCTCGTAGTTGGCGCGCTGCTGCTCGGCGAGGGTGGGCTGCGAGAGATCGACCAGCGTCGAGGTGTCGACGTCGACGTTGTAAAACCCCGCGCCGATCTCTTCCGCGATGAGCTTCTCCACCTCCGCGATTTCGCCGTCGGGGTCGCTGGCGTACTTCTTGGCGTTGACCTGGCAGTGGTCGCCCTGGATGAAGAGCGGAAGGGTATGGCCCTCGCGGAGCGCCGCGCCGAGCATTACAGACACGTACTCGGCCGGCCGCTGGTCGGTGTAGGCGATTTCGGACCGCGCAATCTCCAAAATGAGCGCGCCCACCCCGCCCGCCCGCGCGGCGCGGAACACCGCGCGCCCGGTGTCGTACGCCATCGCGCGCACGTTGATGGCGGGCACGGTGAACCCGCCGCACTCACCGCGGCCGCGCGCCATGTACAGATCGTGAATCGACGCCGGCCGAGCGCCGGTGGCCTGGCCCAGCTCCCAGAGCAGCCAGCGCCCGGCGTCGCGCTCGGCCCCCTCACCGAACACCGCCTGCCCCACCAGCCGGTCGGTGGCGGAAGAACGGAGCGCGGCCGCGTCCCGCACCGCGACGCCCGCGCCGCTCTGCGCCACCGCACCGCCGTAAATTCCTATCGCCTCGCGCACTGCATCAGACATGCGTGAAGTCCTTGCATGGGCAACATCTACCGACGCTTCGTCCGGCTAATGTAGGCCGATTGGAAGGGCGGGTCAAACGGCTACCGATCCGCCGCGCGCGAGCTATGTGGCCTCGATGACCGTACCGAGCCCCGCATATACGTACCGCGCGCCAAACATGCGCCAGAGCGCCGCAAATGCTGGCTCACCGGTGCAGTGGCCTGGGGCGATGCGATCGATGCCCCATCGGTCGTGCAATGCCGTCGCGATCCGCTCAATTTCGTCGTCCGGCGTCGTCACGAGGTGCAGTCCGCCCAAAATCATGTGCACGTGTGGGCCCACCTCGGCCGAGGCCTGGACGATTCGCTCGATGCCCGGGTGCGAGCAGCCCACCAGCAGGACGAGCCCCGCCGGCGTCGCCACCGCGAGCGAAATCTCGCGCAATTCGAGTGTGCCCGGCTTGTCGGACACGGTCGAGATGATCGAGAAGCCTGGTGCGATCTGGGTCACGCTGTCGACCAGAACGAAGTGCGCATCGGGCCATGCCTGGCCGAACCGGAGCGTGTCAGCGGGCTCGCCGTCGAAGTACCGCATGCGCGCGGGAAGTGAATCGTTCCGCCGGTAGAACGTCGCCGGCAGCGCCGACCCAAACACGCCGAATCCCTCCCTCGGCGCGTAAATCGTGACGCGCGGGTTCACCTTGAGGAGATAGGCGAGCCCGGCGATGTGATCGCTGTGTCGGTGCGAGATCACCACGAAATCGAGCGTGCGCAGGTCGATCTTGAGCGCGCGCACGTTTCGCTCGAAGATGGCGGCATTGTCGCCGGTATCGAACAGAATCCGTTTGCCACCGTATTCGACCAGCGCGGCAAAGCCCCAGTCGCGGGTGAGCCCCGCGCGTCCGCCGAAGGCGTCGTAGAGGATGGTGATGCGGGCGGCCGATGGTGCCGGCGGTGCGCTGGTGTGAGCGGCGGCCGACGTCGTCGCGCCGAGCGCGAGCACGAGCCCCGCGACCGCCACGAGGCGGGTGATTGTGAGGCGCATTGCGCCCTCCCTGCGGAAAGCCGGGCTCAGACCTCGTCGGTCGGCGAGGCCTCGCGCCCGGTGCCCTTCTCTTCCGCGTACCCCGGGCGACCCATCGCAGCGAACGTGAGCCGCTTGCCCAACTCGACGCCCGGCTGGTCGAACGGGTCCACCCCGTACCACACGCCCGCGTACCCGGTCGCGATCTGAAAGAACATGATCAACTCGCCCACGCTTTCGGGCGACACGGCCGGCAGCCTGAGCGTGCAGTTCATCTTCCCCATTCGGGCGAGCGCCGCCGAGGTGGCGGCGCCCTCGGCGTGCAGCAACTCGCCCAACGTGTGGCCAGGGAGATATGCGAGGTCGGCCGGCAGGTCAGACCGCGATGGGATCGGCACGTCGACGCCGAAATCTTCTACGGTCACGAATGTCAGCACCTTGTCGAACGGCCCTTCCATGAAGAGCTGCACCTGGCTGTGCTGGTCGGTGGCACCCACCGCGCCCACCGGCGTCGGTCCCACGTGTACCGTCTGGCCGCGCCGGTCCACCCGCTTGCCCAGGCTCTCTGCCCAGAGCTGCCGGAACCATTCGGCGAGCTCGCGCAGCCGGTCGCTATACGGCATCAGCACGTGGATGCGCGCGCCGAGCCTCGTGTCGGCCGCCCAGAGGAGGGCAGCGTAGAGTGCGGGTGCGTTTTCGAGCAGCTCGTCGGGCTCTGCGCGCCCAAGCGCCGCCCGCGCGCCGTCGAGCAGCGCGCGGATGTCGATGCCCACGAGCGCCGCAGGCAGGAGGCCCACCGGCGAGAGCACGCTGTAGCGCCCGCCCACCCCCGGCGGCACGGGCAGCGTGGCGATGCCTTCGCGGCCCGCCAGCTCGCGCAGCGCGCCCCGCGCCGGATCGGTCGTGAAGACGAGGTGCCGGTACGCCGCGGCACCGAGCGTCTCGTCGAGCCATCCGCGCACGACGAGATACTGCGCCATCGTCTCCGCGGTCCCACCCGACTTGCTGATGACGTTCACCAGCACGCGGCGCGGATCGATCCGGTCGAGCGCGGCGCGGACCGATGTAGGATCGACGTTCTCGAGCACGGTGAGGCGCGGAAAGAAGTCGCGCCCCTCGTCGTCCAGCTCGTTCCAGGCCGGGGCACGCAGTGCGTTGAGCAGCGCCTTGGTGCCGAGCGCCGAGCCGCCGATGCCGAGGACGAGGACGTGATCGTACGCCTGGCCCAGACCCTCCGCGAAGCGGGTGATCTCGTCCACCGTGGCGTCCTGTGCGACGAGATCGTAGAAGCCGTAGTCGCCCGCGGCGCGACGCTCGCGCACCTCTGCCTGCACGGCGCCGAAGCGCTGGCCCAGCTCGGCGAGCACCGCGCGCGGGAGCCCGTGCTCGCCGTCGAGCCCGTCCGCCAGCAGGCGGCCATAGTTGAACCGGATCACGGGACCTCCACGGTGAGCCCGTCGTACGCGGGCAGGATGCCCGCCGGCAGCTTGCCCTCGAGATCGGCGTGCGCGGTTTCGTGGGTGAGATGCGTGAGATACGTCCGCTCGGCGCCAACGTCGCGCGCCACCGCGATCGCCTCGTCGATGCTCAAGTGGGTCGGGTGGGGGCGCCACCAGAGCGCGTTGAGCACGAGCACGCGCACGCCGCGGAGTCGCTCGCGCTCGGGCGCGGGCACCTCCTTCACGTCGGTGATGTACGCGAGATCGCCGCACCGGTAGCCGAAGACCCGCAGGTGCCCGTGCTGGAAGGCGAGCGGCAGCACATCGACGCCCGCCACCATCGTGGGCTCGCCCGGCACGAGCGCGTGCAGCTCGAGCGCCGGCTTGGAGGTGCCCGCGTAGAGCGGCGTCGCGTCGTCGAAGATGTAGCGGAAGGAGGCCCTGATCCGCTCCAGCGTTTCAGGCGGCCCGTAGAGCGGCAGCGGCCGGCGCTGGCGCTGCGAAAACATCCGCAGGTCGTCGATGCCGTTCACGTGATCGGCGTGTTCGTGGGTGTAGAGCACCGCGTCCACGTGCGAGAGGCCGGCCGCGATGAGCTGCAAGCGCAACTCCGGCGGCGTGTCGATCAGGATGGTGCCGCTCTCGGTCCGTACCACCGCGCCCGACCGGGTGCGCCGGTCGCGCGGATCGGTCGAGCGGCACACCGCGCAGGCGCATCCGATCTGGGGCACCCCGAACGAAGTGCCCGTGCCGAGAAAGGTGAGCCGCATCTCCTAAACTGCTTCGATCTTGAGCAGGTTGGTAGTGCCGGGCTGATCGAAGGGGACACCGGCCGTCACGACCACGCGCTCGCCCGGCTCGGCCAGCTTGAGCTCGAGTAGCTTGTGCCGCGCGATCGTGAGCATCGAGTCGTAGGTGGGCAAGTGATCCACCAGCGCCGGCACGACGCCCCAGACGAGCGCGAGCTGGCGGAAGGTCTCGGGCTCGGGCGTCACGGCAAAGATCGGCACCGTGGGGCGGTACGACGCGACGGTGCGCGCGGTGAATCCGCTGCTGGTGAAGCAGACGATGAGCGGTGCAGCCATCAGCTCCGCCGCCGCGCACACGGCGACGGCGATGGCGTCCTCGGTGCGGGTGGGGAGCGCGCCGTGCACATCGCCCCGATGGACGCGCTCCATCTCCTCGCGCCGGCGCCCCACGGCCACGTCGAAGGCCGGGCTCCGCCCGCGCCGGTGCCGCTCCAGCTCGCGCGCGATGCGGGTCATCGCCTGCACCGCCTCGAGCGGATAGTCGCCCACGGCCGTCTCGGCCGAGAGCATCACGGCGTCGGTGCCATCGAGGATCGCGTTCGCCACGTCCGAAGCCTCGGCGCGCGTGGGCCGCGGGGCATGGACCATGGACTCGAGCATCTGCGTCGCGGTAATGACCGGTCTGCCATGCAGGTTGGCCTCGCGGATCACCCGCTTCTGCGCGAGCGGCACCTCCTCGAACGGCAGCTCCACGCCCAGATCGCCGCGGGCTACCATGATCGCATCCGCAGCCTCGAGGATGGGGCCGAGTTGGTTGAGCGCCGTGTCCTTTTCGATTTTGGCGATGAGCCAGGTGGAGCGCGGCACCAGCCGGCGCACGTCCTCGATGTCCTCCTTCTTTCGCACGAATGAGACGCCGATGTAGTCCACGCCGAGTGCCACGGCGCGCTCGATCTCGGCGCGGTCGGCGTCGGTCACGGCGGGGGCGCTCACCTCGATGCCGGGGAGGTTCATCCCTTTGTTCGCCTTGAGCTCGCCGCCGTAGCGCACGCAGCCACGGATCCGCTCGCCATCGCTCTCCAGCACCTCGACGTTGAGCAGGCCGTCGTCGAGCAGGATCGTGGCGCCCTTCCCCACGTCGCGCGCGAGCCCCGCGTAGGTGGTCGGGATCTCGCCCGGCCCGGCGATGCCCTCCGGCGCGAAGACCACCTCCTGGCCCGGCACGAGCGGCATCGGCGCCGGCAGCTTGCCGACCCGGATGCGTGGACCGCGGATGTCGAGCAGGATCGCGGCGCTCGCCTGTGCACTCCGCGCGGCGATGACCTCCTTGAGCTGCGTGATCCAGCGGGCCCGGAGCTCCGGCGTCCCGTGCGACGCGTTGATGCGCACGACGTTCACGCCGGCCTCGAGCAGCGCGGCCATCTGGTCGGGCCGGTCCCACGAGGGGCCAAGGGTAGCGACAATTTTCGTGCGGCGAATGGCGGTCGGTGCCACGAACGCTCCTCTCCCGTCGAAGGGCAGGAGTTTAACCGCGCCGGGGCGATGTCGCAGGGTTGGCGAGGCGCGTTGCGAGGCGGACCTTGAGGGTCGCGCGCATCACGCGCGCATCACGATGCGCCCGCCCACGACCGTGAGTCGCGCCTTCGCGCGGCGGAATGCGTCGGCGGCATCGGGCGCCGGGCGTTGGAGTGCGGCGCCGTCCACCTCCCACGCGACGAAATCCGCGTCGTTGCCCGCGGCGAGGGTGCCGCGCCGGGCCGCCACGCCTGCTGCGGCTGCGGGTGCCGCGGTGTACGCGTGCAGCGCGGCCGCAAAGTCGAGTCGCTCGTCGGGGTGCCAGCCGTTGGCCGGCGAGCCGTCGGCGGACCGGCGGGCGAGGGCGGCGTAAATGCCGTCGCGCGGATCGATCGAGGCTACCGGGACGTCGCTCCCGAAGACGAGCGCGGCGCCGGTGCCAAGCAGCGTGCGAAAGGCGTAGGCGCCCCGGCCGCGCGGGCCCCCGCCCCAATGGCGCTCGACCAGCGGAATGTCCGTGAGGAGGTGCGCGGGCTGCATCGAGAGCACGACGCCGAGCCGCGCCGCGCGACCCACGTCGTGGGGGTGGACGCACTGGAAGTGCTCGATCCGGTGCGGGATGGCGGCGCGCGGCAGGTTGTCGAAGAGATCGAGCGCCCGGCGCACCGCCGCGTCCCCGATGGCGTGAACCACGCTCGAAATGCCCGCGGCGGCCGCGGTGGTCGTGGCGGCGCGTGCGGCTTCGAGCGTCGAGGTGGCGAGGCCGCGGTCGCGGCTGCCTTCGTAGGGCCCGAGCATCCATGCGGTCCGGGTGCCAAGGCTGCCGTCGAGGAAGAGCTTGATGCCGCCCCACGCGAGCCACTCGGAGCCCGCGCCGCTCCGGACCCCGGCCGCCACCAGCGACGGCAGCGAGGCCACCGGCGGATGGAAGAGCACCCGGAGCGTGAGCGCGCCCTCCGCCTCCAGCCGGCGAAACGCCTCCAGCACGGGCTCGCCTTCGACATCGTGCAGCCCTGTGACTCCCAGCCGGTGCGCTTCGGCTTGCGCGGCACGCAAGGCTTCGAGCACGCGATCGGGATGCGCCAAGGGGAGTGCGGGGAGCGCCAGGTCGACCGCGCGCTCTTTGAGGAGGCCCGTGGGTTCGCCGTTGCCGTCCCGTACGATCACGCCGCCGAACGGGTCGGCCGTGTCCCGTGTGATGCCCGCAGCGCCGAGCGCTGCGCTGCTGAGCCAGGCCGCGTGCATGTCGACTGACTCGAGGAACACTGGGCCGGGCTGCACCGCGTCGAGGGCCCAGCGGTCGGGCGCGCGCTCCCACCCATTGGCATCCCAGCCCTGGCCGAGCACCCAGCCGTCCACCGGGGTCGCGCGCTGA
Organism: Gemmatimonadales bacterium; assembly: GCA_036279355.1. Taxonomy (NCBI): domain Bacteria; kingdom Pseudomonadati; phylum Gemmatimonadota; class Gemmatimonadia; order Gemmatimonadales; species Gemmatimonadales bacterium. Next base: position 13,548 of record DASUJH010000060.1, on the reverse strand, counting down.
ATCCTCCGCAGCGCCTCCGCTCGCTTCACTGCACCCGCGAGCTGGACCCGGCGCCGGTAGAGCGCCCAAGCACCGAAATGGGTGTGGCCGTCCACGAAACCGGGGGTGACTACTGCGCCAGGCAGCTCGTACTCGGGAAGGCGGCGCGACCCGGCGCGGCGGCGCTCACGGTTGAGATGGGCCGCGTCGCCAACCGCGCGCACGCGGCCGTCCTCCCACCAGATCGCGTCGCCGACGATGCCGGGTGCCAGCGTGAGCACGCGATCGGCGCGGAGAATGCCGCTCGTCGCGTCCGCGCTCATGCTGTCAACATTTCGAGGCGAATGCTGGCGACTGTGGACAACTCCGCGGTCCGGCGGGTGCTCGAAACGGCTCGAATCCACATGTGGAAAAGCCCAGGAAGTGAATATCGTTCGGCGCTCCATGCAGGGCTCGATGGACTCGATCGCACCTCAGCGGATACGTCAGGTGGGCGGCACAAGCCGTTGTTAAAGCTGTGCTTTTGCTGGCAGCATTCATCTGACCTCACGCATGGCGACAGTGGCGCCACCATCGATCTATTTATGCATACGCTCGATTTACTCACATTTTCTACATGGGCTTTTTCAGGTATTCAGGTACCACGCGCGTCAAATTGCTACGCGCCGTCACCGCTCTCCACCTGAGGGCCGCCGGGTCGCGATCCAGGCCTGTACCTGCTCCGCCAGGACCGGCAGCGCCAGCGCCCCGTTTGCGAGCACCGCATCGTGGAAGCTCCGGAGATCCTGTCCAGGTCGCTGCTGTACATCCCCGCCTCGTCTGCCAGGCGCTCGGTGTAGAGCGCCCATCCCTCGACCAGCGCCGTGCTCCCGCCGCCGTACCGGCGGAAGTCGGGGAGGGGCAGCTCCTGGCTCAGCGCGATCTGCACGTGGTGACCCGGCACCGCCTCGTGGTACGCCAGCACCTCCGCGGTGTAGCGGGGGCGCTGGCGAGGGTCGTAGGTGTTCACGAGGTATCTGCCCGGCCGGCTCCCGTCGGCGGTGCCGGGGAAGTAGTAGGCGGCGGGCGCGTCGCGCTCCTCGAACGCCGGCATCTCCTGGACGACAACGCGCCGACGCGGCAGCCGGCCGAACAGCTCGGGCAGCTTCCGCTCCATGCGCGCCACCGCCTGCTCGGCCGTGTCGAACGCCTCGGCGCGGGTCGCGAACGTGAGGCCCGTGTCGAGCGGCAGCGCGGGGAGGAGCGAGTCGAGGTTTTCGGAGTGGAAGCGGCGCCGGGCGACGTCGAGCATTTCGCGCCGGATCGCGGCGACTTCTTCCAGCCCGATCCGGTGGATCGAGTCGGCCGAAAGATTGAGCGACGTGTGGACCCGGATGAGCGCGCGGTAGCAGGCCGCGCCGGAGGGGATGCCGCTCACGCCCGGCTCGGTGCGGCTCCGCGGCAGGTAGTCGTCGCGGAGAAACTCCCGGTAACGGCGGAGCGCCGGGTAGATGCCGCGGCGGACGGTCGCGTGGACGGCGGCATTGAATCCGCCCGCGCCCGCCCGCCCGGCGCGGCGGGCCGGCGCCGACAAAGCCGAGGAGTCGGGCGGGTCGGCGAGCAGGCGGTCGAGCTGATCGATCACCCGCTCGACGTTGATCCGGGCCGCGACGTAGCCGCTGTCGAGCCCGGTGCGGAGGTTCTTCACGTGCTGGTCGAGATAGGGCCCCATGCGACGCCAGCGCGCGAGCAGATGGGCCCGCTCCGTCGCGGTGCCGATCGGCTGGAGTGCCGCGAGCGTCGCGAACTCGACTTGGGGGCCGTTCAGTTGATCCACCGTCCAGAGCTCGCGCCGCCAGATGCGGCCTGCGAGCTGCCTCGATGCCGCCTCGCGCAGCATGGCAAGGTTAACCCGACCCGCGGGGTCGAGCCGCTCGGCGTCCACCGTTGCGGCGGCCCGTAGCAGCTCGTGCAGGCGGGCGTCCCACGCGGCGCGGGGCGAGAGGTCGGTGAGCCGGGCGTTGCGGGGGCCCGCGAAGCCGTGGATCGTGGCCGACTCGGGAAAGCGCCCGAGCTCGGCCTGCCAGTACGCGGCGGCCAGCGAGTCCACGTGGGCGGCGGCGGATTGTGCTGCGGCCCGCGAGATGGCGCCGGGGAGATTCCGCAAAGGGATGCAGCGGAAATCGCGGCAAGCGCGGCAAGCCGAGCGCCGGCCCGCGTCCCCGCGCGCGCCGCTTGTCGCGCCGGCCCGCGTCCCCGCTCAACCACGGCGCGCGGCGCGCACGGCCTGTTGCAGCTCGTTGTATGCCTTGGGATCGGTCGCTTTGAACTTCATCGCACGCCAGACCACCATCCCGTCGCGCCCGATTACGAACACCGTGCGCCGGTCGATCCCACCCGTATCGCTGCTGCCGTAGCGCCGAGCCACCGCCTGGTCCGGATCGCTCAGCAGGCGGAAGGGGAGTTCGAGCGTCCGGGCAAACCGGGCGTGCGTCGCGAGCGGATCCACGCTCACGCCCGCCACGATCACGTCGGGGCCGAACAGGTCATCGTAGCGGTCACGAAACGTGGCGAGCTCGAGGCTGTCGGTATGGGTGAAGTCGTGCGGGTAGAACGCGAGCACGATCACCTTCCCGCGATCCTTCCACAGGCCGTACGGATCGTCCGGACCGCCGGCGGTGTCACGGCTCGCCCACGGCAGGTTGAAGTCGGGCGCGGCACGGCCCGGCTCCGGCCCGCCTGACACGAACGCCGCCGGCGTGTAACCGGACTGTTCGGCGACCGATCGCTCGGCCGAGGACGTGGCCGTGGCGCAGCCCGCGGCGGCGAGGAGGGCGAGCGCGAGCGTGCAACGGAGCGTGGCGAGGGGCGTGGAACGATGCATGGTTCATCCTTCTCGGTGCAGTAAGCGGCGACGATGCCCGCCGCTTTGGGATCTCTGAGGGGGTGGGGCCGAATTCGTGCTCGATTGGAAGGGCGAGATCGCCCTCAACGACAGGACGGCGTCGCGGTAGCGCCGGCCGCGGCCGCATCGCGCACGCCGTATCGCGTCGCGACGTACTCGTCGAGGATGGCGAGAAACTCGGGCACGATCCCGTCGCCTTTGAGCGTGACGAGGAGCCGGCCATCCACGTACACGGGCGCCTTCGGCTCCTCGAACGTGCCCGGCAGCGAGATGCCGAGGTGGGCATGCTTCGATTCGCCGGGGCCGTTCACGACGCAGCCCATCACCGCCACGCGCAGCTCCTCGACGCCCGGGCGCTCCGCGCGCCAGACCGGCATCCGCTCCGTGAGGTAGGTCTGGATGTCGAGCGCCATCTGCTGAAAGAAGGTGCTCGTGGTGCGGCCGCAGCCGGGACAGGCCGTCACCTGCGGCGTGAAGCTGCGCAACCCGAGCGATTGCAGGATCTGCTGCGCGACGCGCACTTCTTCGGCACGGTCGCCGTTCGGCTCCGGCGTGAGCGACACCCGGATCGTGTCGCCGATGCCCTCGTTGAGCAGGACGGCAAGCGCGGCACTGCTCGCCACCGTGCCCTTCATTCCCATGCCGGCCTCGGTGAGTCCCAGGTGCAGCGGGTAGTCGCAGCGCGTGGCGAGCCGGCGATATACGTCAATCAGGTCCTGGACGCCCGACACCTTGGCGCTCAGGATGATCCGCTCGTGCGGCATGCCCATCGACTCGGCGAGCGCGGCGGAGCGGAGGGCGCTCTCGATCATCGCGTCCATCGTCACCTCACGCGCATCGCGCGGCTCGGCCGAGCGCGCGTTCGCATCCATCAATTCTGTGAGGAGGATCTGGTCGAGTGACCCCCAGTTGACGCCAATGCGGACGGGCTTCTCATTGCGGACGGCAACGCCGATGATGGCGCCGAAGTGCTCGTCGCGCCGCTTGCCGCCCACGTTGCCGGGGTTGATGCGGTACTTGGCGAGCGCGCGGGCGCACGCCGGAAAGGCGGTGAGCAGCAGGTGCCCATTATAGTGGAAGTCGCCCACGATGGGCACGGCCACTCCGATCCGGTCGAGCCCCTCGACGATCTCGGGCACGGCGGCCGCCGCCGACTCGTTGTTCACCGTCACCCGCACCAGCTCGCTGCCCGCGCGCGCGAGCGCCGCCACCTGGCGCACGGTGGCGCCGACGTCGGCGGTATCGGTGTTGGTCATCGACTGCACGACGAGCGGATGGCACGAGCCAACGGGCACGCGGCCGACCCAGGTCGTGGGCGTCGGACGGCGGGTTGGAAGCGGCATGCGGGAAAGTTAGATGGTCCGGCGGATCACCTCGCCCTCAGGCGAGCCCGAGCTGCTTGGTGAAGCGGGCCCAGTCTCCGGGGCGCACGGTCCCCTGCTCCACCAGCGGTGTGAGCGCGGCCAGAATGTCGGCGCGGCTCCCGTCGATCCGCCGGTCCCGCAGCTCACCGATCATTCGGGCAAAGCGCTGGTCGTACGTCGTCGCGTCCAACTCGCCGCTCTGCCGCATCTCACTCAGCTTGGTGAGCTCTGCCGCCACACGGGCCGGCGACACCGGCTTGAGGGTGCCACCCTGTGGATCAGCCATCGGTCGTCCTCCGTTGCGGGTCGCCCAGGGCGCGGGGTGAGTCCCCGCCTGCACGAAGATAGGCGCGGCGCTCCCTTGCGCCAACGGCGGAGGCCCGCAAGTATCCGGGTCCGATCGTCACCTCGAGCCCCGAACCAACCGCATGGAATCCCCGGCACACCTGAGTCTGTTCGTGGCCTTTGCGGCCGGACTGCTGAGCTTTCTCTCGCCCTGCGTCCTGCCGCTGGTGCCATCGTACGTCGGGTTCCTCACCGGGCTCACCCTGCCCGAGCTGTCCAAGCGGCGCCGCTCCGCGCTCCTGCATGGACTCCTCTTCGTCGCCGGTTTCTCGCTCGTCTTCATGCTGCTCGGCGCCAGCGCCACCGCGCTCGGCCGCGCGCTCGGCTACTACCAGCTCTGGCTCCAGCGGGCGGGCGGCGTGCTCATCATCCTGTTCGGGCTCGTCTGCCTCGGCGTGGTGCGCGTTCCCTTCATGGAGCAGGAGCGGCGGCTTCAGGTCCAGAACAAGCCGCTGGGCTATCTCGGCTCGGGTCTCATCGGCATGGCGTTCGCGGCGGGATGGACGCCCTGCATCGGGCCGGTGCTGGGCGCGATCCTCGGACTCGCGGCCACGCAGCACGATGTGCGACAGGGGCTCGTGCTGCTCGCGGTGTACTCGGCCGGGCTCGCCGTGCCCTTTCTCATTGCGGCGGTTGCGGTGGATTCGTTCCTCTCGTGGTTCCAGCGGTTCCGGCGGTTCCTGCCCTGGGTCATGCGGACGAGCGGCGCGTTGCTCGTGTTCGTGGGCGCGCTCATGGTGAGCGGGCAGTTCACGCGGCTCTCGGGATGGCTGCAGACACTCACGCCGGAAATTCTGCGCAGCCAGTTGTAGGCGAGACGGTCGCGATTGCGGCGTGCCGCGCCCATCTCATTCTGCCGGCGGCACGTCTGCGACGGCGGCCTTCCATCCCTGCCAGTGGTCGTCATCGTCGGAATTGAGGACGACCACCTGGTATTTCTTCGGCTTGAGGCGCTTGAAGTGCGCCCGGTACAGCTCCGGGACATCGGCCGTGGGGCAGTTGCGGACTTCGGACGTCCCCTTGAGCCGGATCATGATGACCGCGCCGCGCGCCTGATAGGTGGCGCTCACCTTCTCGTGACACCGGGTCGTGAGGGCGAGGGTGGCATCCATCGCGCCGGGCTCGGGCGTGAGGGTGATGCCGGCGGTCACGATCGAGTCGGGCGGGAAGTCGAGCCGGGTGAGTGTCAGATGATACCAGGCATCCTGCGCTCCGCCGGCGAGCAACGCGCCGAGCGCGAGAGAGAGGGCGAGCTTCATGGCGTCTCCGATATCGCGGCCATCATGTGGGCACGTCGGAATATGGCCCGCGCCGCGATGCTGTCCAGACGGCCGCGCGGCCATCGATCACCGCGGCGGCCCGGCGCTCCCGGTTAGGAGTGCGTCGGCCCTTCATCTGGAGCGATGACATGCAACACCGCAGGATCGGCTCGCTCACGGCCTCGACGGTGGGCCTCGGCTGCAACAACTTCGGCTGGCGGACCGATGAGGCGGCGAGCGCGGATGTGGTTCGCGCGGCGCTCGACGCCGGCATCACCCTTTTCGACACGGCGGACATCTACGGCGGCGCGCGGAGCGAGGAGTTTCTGGGCCGGGCGCTTGGGAGTCGGCGGCGAGAGGTCGTGATCGCCACCAAGTTCGGTGGCAAGCTGCAAGGGCAAGGTGAGGGCGCGCGCCCGGAGTACGTGCGCCGGGCCGCCGACGCGAGCCTCCGCCGTCTCGGCACCGACGTCATCGACCTTTACCAGTTGCACCGGCCGGACCCGTCGGTGCCGATCGCCGACACGCTGGGCGCGCTCGACGAGCTGGTGCGCGCGGGCAAGGTGCGCGAGATCGGCTGCTCCAACTTTTCGGTGGCGGACCTGCGAGAGGCCGAGTCGGCGAGCGCCGCGAGGCCGGGGGCCGCGAACTTTGTGAGCGTGCAGAACGAGTACAGTCTCCTGCACCGCGAGCCGGAGAGCGGCATGCTCGCCGAGTGCGAGCGCGCGGGACTCGCCTTCCTGCCCTACTTTCCGCTCGCGAGCGGATTGCTCACGGGCAAGTATCGACTTGGCCGACCCGCGCCCGAGGGTACCCGGATTTCGGGAGGCGGGAGGTTCAACGAGCTGTTGAGCGAGCGGAATCTCACCGCGGTGGAAGAGCTGATCGCCTTCGCGGAGGCGCATCACCGGTCGGTGCTCGAGCTCGCCTTCTCGTGGCTGCTCGCGCAGCCCGCGGTGGCGTCGGTCATCGCGGGCGCCACGTCGCCGCGCCAGGTGCGCGCCAACGCCGCCGCGGCCGACTGGACCCTCACCGCGGCGGATCTTACCGACATCGATTCCCGCATGCCGCAGGCCGCCTGACCTGGAGGTCGCATGCCGATCGCAGCCGCCGCACCGTCCAGCGCACCGCGCCCCCGCCACATCGACGCCGCATTGCTCGTGCTCCGCATCGTCGTGGGGATCATCTTCATCATGCATGGCGGGCAGAAGTTCTTCGTGTGGGGCATCGGGGGAACGACGCAAGCGTTCGGCGGCATGGGCGTGCCGATCCCGGGCTTCACCGCGCCGCTCGTGGCGGTGGTCGAGCTCTTCTGCGGGATCGCGGTGCTAATCGGGCTGCTCACGCGCCTCGCAGCCATTCCGCTCGTGATCGACATGCTTTCGGCGATTCTGCTCGTGCATGCGAAGAACGGATTCTTCGGGAAGGGCATCGAGTTCCCGCTCGTGCTTGGCACGGGGGCCCTGGTGCTGTTGCTGGCGGGCTCGGGGGCGTACGGAGTGGATGCGGTGCTCGGGCGGCGCGGGTCGCGGGAAGCCTGACGCGCCCGGGGCGAGAGCCCATGCGGTGAGACGCCCGCCGGCGTTCGGCGCGCGTTCCGGCGCCGCATCCGGCGCCGCTCATACCCGCCAAGCCGGCTCCTGCCTCTGCTCGAAGTGGGTGTAGGCCTTCTGCAGCCCGCCGAGGACCTCCGCCGTCGTCTCGAACAGCGCCTGCGCCTTCGGGTCGTGCACCTTGTTCACGTCCTCCCGCACGTGACGCGAGGTGTCGGCGAGCATCCGCTTGATGTTGGACGTATGGTGTCGCGGATCGCTCTCGGGATAGTTCGGGTTGGTCATCCTGCACCTCCTCTGGTGTGCAATGTCGAACAGCACCGCCGGCCCTTTGTCGTTGCGGCGGGCGGCCATCGGCAGCATAGCGTGCGCGAACGTACATGCCGTGCATCTCCGCTTGCGTGGCCGTGCCCGCACCGCGGATCACATCCAGTTCGAACCACATCGATCGAAGCAGGCTTGATCCATGACCAGCCAGACCCATTGCCCGCATCGCCGCGTTCGCGTCGCTCGTCACATTGTCGTCGTTGTCATGGGCTGCACCCTGTCCGCGGTGGCGCCCATCACGCTCGTCCCGCCGGCCGCGCACGCGCAGGGGTCTGCGCAGGACTTGGCGGGCGCGCGCGATCCCCGCTGGGCACCGATCCGCAAGGTCTTCGGCCAGGGCGAGGCCGAGGGTCCGTACTTCCGCGTGAACCTGCCCAGGAGCGACCTCCACGTCAGCATCGGCGGCGACGCGCTCGACCCCGATTTCGAGTTCACCAGCTACATCGGCTTCATGCCGGCGGGTCGGGGCGTGCTCGCCATGGGCGAGAGCATCCTGCTCGAGGACGAAGTTCCGGCCGTGCTGGCCGAGGCGCGCCGGCAACATGTCGACGTAACCGCAGTGCACAACCACCTGCAGCGTGAGCGGCCGCGCATCATCTACGTGCACGTGATGGCGGAGGGGGCGCCGGATGATGTGGCGAAGCGGCTCCGCGCGCTGTTCGCGAAGAGCGCCACGCCGCTCAAGCCGCTTAAGCCCGAACCGAGCCGCGCCGACTGGTCGGCCATCGACGCGGTGCTCGGCACGCATTCGGAAGCCGAGGGCAGCGTGGCCGAGTATGTCTTTCCGCGCCGCGAGCAGCTCACGGTGCGGGGACGACCTGTCGAGTCGAGCGGCGCACTGGAAACGGCGTCGGAAGTCGTCTTCCAGCAGCTCGGCGGCGGCCGGGTGGCGAACACCGGCGAGCTGTATCTCCTGCCGAGCGAGGTGGAGTCCGTGGTGCGCGCGCTTAGCGAACATGGGCTCGACGTGACCGCGCTGCACAATCACATGCTCGACGACGGGCCGGCGCACTACTGGGTGCACTGGTACGCCACCGGCAACGGGCCCACGTTGGCGCGCGGTGTCGAGGCAGCGCTCGCGCAGATGAACAGCGCACGCATCGCGGCGGCGGGAGAGTGAACGCGCGCGGCGATGCGCCGCCGCCCCGCACGCCGTTTCGCGAGCTCGCCGGGCTCTTTCTCAAGCTAGGCACCGTCGCGTTCGGAGGGCCAGCGGCGCACGTCGCGTTGATGGAAGACGAGGTGGTGCGGCGGCGGCGCTGGCTCAGCCGCGAGCAGTTTCTCGATTATCTCGGCGCCACCAATCTCATCCCCGGGCCCAATTCCACCGAGCTCGCGATTCACATCGGGCACGCGCGTGCGGGGTGGCCGGGACTGCTCGTGGCCGGCGCTTGCTTCATTCTGCCCGCGGCGCTGATCGTCACCGCCGTTGCGTGGATTTACGTCCGCTTCGGCTCGCTGCCGGCGGCGGCGGGGATTCTGTACGGCGTGAAGCCGGTGGTGATCGCCGTCGTGCTGCAGGCGCTGTGGCGGCTCGGCCGGACGGCGGTGCGGAGTCGGGAGCTCGCGGCGCTCGGAGTCGGCGCGGTGATCGCGACGGCGCTCGGGGTGAATGAGCTCGCGGTGCTCGCGGCGGCGGGACTCGTGATGGCGGTGGCGCGCGGGATCGCGCGGGACGGACGCGGGCGGCTGCCGGCCATGCACGGTATCACGGGCACCGCTGGAGGTGCGGGCGCCGCCGCAGGCGCCGCCACCGCGACCGTCACCGCCGCTGTGGCCGCCACCGCAGCGGGCCCGGGCACGCTCACGGGGCTGTTCGTGGTCTTCGTCAAGATCGGCGCCGTCCTCTTCGGCAGTGGGTACGTGCTGCTCGCGTTCCTGCGCGCGGATCTGGTCGAGCGGCTCCGCTGGCTTACCGAGCGGCAACTGCTCGACGCGGTGGCGGTGGGCCAGGTGACGCCGGGGCCGGTGTTCACCACGGCGACGTTCGTGGGCTATTTGCTCGCCGGTCCAGGCGGCGCCGCGGTGGCGACCGTGGGCATTTTTCTGCCGGCATTCGTATTCGTCGCGCTGAGCGGGCCGCTGATCCCGCGGCTGCGGCGTTCGCCGCTCGCGGGCGCGGTGCTCGATGGCGTCAACGTCGCGTCGCTGGCGCTCATGGCGGTGGTGACCTGGCAACTGGGCCGGGCGGCAATCGTGGACGGCGTGACGCTCGGGTTGGCGCTCGCGAGCGCGGGGCTCTTGTTCTATGGACAGGTCAACTCGGCATGGCTGGTGGCGGCAGGTGCGGGGGTGGGGCTTGGGATAGCGGCGGTAAGGTGACCAACGCAAGCGCCCCGCTCCGCGAATCGCCGACCGGGGCGCCGCTCAGAATGCTGGCGCCGTCAAGGCCGCGATACTGCCGTCGTCGATGCCCTCACCCGCACTCACTAAACCCGCACACGTGACACTTCACGCACCCTTCCGCGTACTCTAGCTGCGAGCCGCAGTCCGGGCACGCCCCCGACAGCGTCTCCTGCATCCCGCCGAACGCCATCTGCGCCCCACCCTCTCCGGCCTGTGGTGAGATGCGCTGGACCACCGGCGCCGGCTCGGCCGTCGAATCCGGCGCCGCGCCCGCTGTGCCCGGCAAAAGCTCCTGCTGCACGCCTTGCTTGTCCTGCATCCACCGCTCGATCGCGATGCCCACCGCATCGGGCACCGACAACACCTTGTTGGGGCCCAGGCCGATCGTGCGGTCGGAGCTGATGCCACGAAGCTGCCGGTAGATCTCCATCATCGGAATGCCCGAGCGAAGTGCCAGGCTGATAAGCCGACCGAGCGCTTCGACATCCGCCATGAGCGCCCCGCCCGCCTTGCCCAGGCTCATGAAGACCTCGAACGGCTGCCCGCGGTCATCTTCCGTGACCGTGACGTAGAGCGTGCCAAGCGGCGTCTCCAGGCGGCGGGTCGTGCCGCGCAACAGCTCAGGCCGCGACCGCTTCTGCCGCCGCTGCAGGTTCTCCGCCTCGAGCTCGTGGACGGCGCGGCGCAGGCGCTCGTTTTCGGCATTGAGCTCGGCGAGCTCGCCGCGCAAGTCGGTAAGGGCGGTAGGGGCGTCAACGCCGGAGCTCCGCGTGCCTTTGCCGGCACTTTCCTGAACCTTCTTTGCGGTGGCGCCGGCGCTCAGGACCTGCATCTCGCGGCTGCCGTCGCGGTAGACCGTGACGCCCTTGCAGCCCAATCCGTAGGCGAGGCGATAAATCGTCTCGACATCTGATTCAGTAGCCGCGTGGGCGAAGTTCACCGTCTTGGAGATGGCCGAGTCATTGAAGTCCTGGAAGGCCGCCTGCATGCGGACGTGCCACTCGGGCTTCACCTGGTTGGCGGTGACGAAGACGCGCTGCCAGCGCGCCGGCACCTCGGGAAAATCAATGTGGCCCGTCTCGGCGATGCGCTTCATCAGGTCGTCCGAATACCAGCCCTCGCGCTTCGCGACCGCGACGAAGTCCTCGTTGACATCCGGCATGAGCACGCCGGCCTGGTTCCGCATGAAGGCGACGGCAAAGAGCGGCTCGATGCCCGAGCTGCACCCCGCGATGATCGAGATCGTGCCGGTGGGCGCCACGGTGGTGACGTTGCAGTTGCGCAGCCGGCGCATCGGCCGGATGCGCTCGCCCTCGGAGCCGCGGGCGCAGGTGGCGTCCGGCCCCCAGATGCTCCGCTCCCACTCGGGGAACACGCCGCGCTGCACCGCGAGCCGCTCCGACTCGACCTTGGCCTCTTCGTCCACGAACTGCTGGATCTTCCGGCCGAGCGCCACGCCCTCCTCCGAGTCGTAGGCAATGCCGAGGCGGACGAACACGTCGGCGAGTCCCATCACGCCGAGCCCGATGCGGCGGATTCGGTTTGCCAGATCGGTGATCTCGGGCAACGGATACTGGTTGGCGTCGATCACGTTCTCGAGGAAGTGGGTCGAGAGATGGATCACCTGGCGGAGCCGGTCCCAGTCGATCCGGCCCTCGTCCACGAAGGCGCCGAGGTTGATGGAGCCCAGGTTGCAGACGTCGTACGGCAAGAGCGGCTGCTCTCCGCAGGGGTTCGTCGCTTCATAGCTCCCGAGCGCCGGCACCGGGTTGTAGTAATTGGCCCGGTCGATGAAGAAGACCCCCGGCTCACCCGTCTTCCAGGCACCGTGAATGATCATCGCCCACACGTCGCGCGCGCGGAGCTGGCCCGTGATCTCATGGGTTCGGGGGTGAATGAGGTCGTACATCTCGTCGGACTCGACCGCGCGCATGAACGCGTCGGTGACGGCCACCGAGATGTTGAAGTTGGTGATCTTGGTCGTGTCGTCCTTGCAGGTGATGAAATCGAGGATGTCGGGGTGGTCCACGCGCAGGATGCCCATGTTGGCGCCGCGGCGGGTGCCGCCCTGCTTCACCACGTCGGTCGATGCGTCGTAGAGCGACATGAACGACACCGGGCCCGACGCCACGCCCATCGTCGAGCGCACGATATCGTCCTTGGGCCGGAGGCGGGAAAAGCTGAACCCGGTGCCGCCGCCGGACTGATGTACCAAGGCCATGGCGCGGAGCGTGTCGTAGATGCCGCTCCGCCCGTTCGAGATCGCGTCGTCCACCGGGAGTACGAAGCAGGCGGAGAGCTGGCCGAGGGGTCGGCCGGCGTTCATGAGCGTGGGCGAGTTCGGCATGAACAGCCCACCCGCGATCATCCCGAAGAACGCCTCGGCCAGCGCCTCCACCGCGCCCGGCGACGCCCCGTACCGTGCGTCAGGTTGAGCCACGGTCCGTGCCACCCGCCCGAAGAGATCGGCGGGCTGCTCCACCGGCTGTCCCGATTCGTCCTTCATCAGGTAGCGCCTGGCGAGCACCGTAAGGGCGTTGGACGACAGCGCGACCGCGTCCCGTGGCGTGGACGGACTCATCGACATCCCCGGCTTGTGAAGGAGTTGGGCGAGGCAACCGCGCCGTACGCGCGGGTTAGACTCTCTGCAGCGAAACGCTTTTGCATCCGCACCTGCACCTGCTCGCTCTGCATCGGCTCAACCAGCGCCGCGCCCGACCACATTCACTCACTTCGAGCGTGAACTCCGACCGGCGGCGCCGAAAACGGACCGCCAACGTAGGACAACCCACAAACTCGCACAACCCACCGCGGAAGCTGCGGCAGGCGGCGGATTCACGCGCTGCACATCACAAAAATAACGAAGATCGACTTTGTGGAAAACGTGGGAAACTGCCTCACAGTGCCCAACCTGTGAGCAGCGTCACGTCACTGTGCGCCCGTTATTGCCGGCCGGAAGATCATCTGGGTCCAGGCCTCGACCGGCGTGCCGCCTTTCGTCGCGGGATACCAGGTCATGTCCTTGGCGAAGGCGCGTACGTCACGCTCGAACGCGCCGTCTCGCGAGGGCCGGAGCGGGTCAACCGCGAGGGTCTTGCCGTCCGTCGAGACCTTGACCCAGAGAATCGATGGGCCGGGATGGGGGTCCGCATCCGCCGGGAGCGGCACGAACGGCGGCGCCACCGGTTTCGGGCGCTCGTCGAAGCAGGCGCCGTCGGCGTTGTAGCCGGGACCGGGCTCGCAGGTGGGGGGTGGCGCCCTTCGTGGTGCTACAAGCTCCCGCACGGCGGCGCGCCGCGCGGCGCGCGAGCGGGCGATGGCGTCGGCGGCCGAGGAAGGCGGCGCAGCGCTCGCGCCGCCACCGCTCTCGCCGACGGGCGATGCGGCAGGCCCGGTCCGCGCCGCCGCCGTATCGGTTCGGCGCTCGGCGCCTGCACTCGAGTCGTGTCGCGCGAGCGCGAGCTGCGTGGCGACGCTGTCGAGTGCCGTAC